>JAULVH010000319.1:0-2597 GCA_032111105.1 Burkholderiaceae bacterium
AGTGTAATGTCTGGCCCGTCGCTTTTAAAGAAACCGATCAAGCAACCGGCGCGACATACGATCTAATTTACACATATCTATAACGCGATACGTCACTCCGTGGCTGTCTGTGATTAACAGACCATTTCCGCGCAGTCGACGTATGTCTTCCTCTCCTTTGAGAACGAATTGACTCTCACCGCGGTCAGTGCGCACCGTCCAGGAGCTGGGCGTTGAGAAAGTCGATACCGCGACGAGTCGTTCTATGACGGGAATAAACTCGCGCTGAGCGATCTCATCGAGCACGAATTTGCGAGTGTCAGCATCGAGATCTGACAAGGTTGGAATAAATGCCAGTTCATGACCCTCAGTACTCACAAGCGACACATGCTCGCCAGGCGAATCGATAGGAAAGGCCTGCACAGGCAAAACACCCAGATGGTGTTGGTCTAGCTCGTCAAAAAATATCAAGCTGCCGTGTGCATCCTTAACTAACCGGTGCACACCAGAACGAAATGGCTTGCCACCGCTTTCGTTAATCACGATGTCACCTTAGTCAATGGAATGTGCAGACGAGGTGGTTCTTTATCCTCGGTATCCACATTGCGTGCCTGCGCTTCATACAGACGCCAGTAAGCACCGCGTGTGGCCATTAATTGGTCATGCGAACCCACCTCGACGACTTCACCACGATCAAGCACTACGAGTCGGTCAGCGCGACGCAACGTAGACAATCGGTGAGCAATAGCTATCGTGGTGCGGCCCTGCACCAGATTATCAAGTGCTTTTTGAATTTCTTTTTCTGTCGCAGTATCTACACTGGAGGTCGCTTCATCCAGCATGAGTATGCGAGGGTTGATAAGCAAGGCGCGCGCGATGGAAATACGTTGCCGCTCACCGCCAGACAAACCCTGCCCGCGCTCGCCAACGATGGAATCATATCCATGTCGCAAACGTAAAATGAATTCATGCGCATGCGCTGCTCTGGCTGCGGCTACAACTTCAGCACGAGTTGCATCTGGCTTACCGTAGGCGATATTTTCGGCGATGGTGCCGTGAAATAGGAAAGGCTCTTGCAGGACTAATCCAATGTTACGGCGATAATCTGCTACCGAATAGCGACGCACATCGACACCATCCACATGAATGCCGCCTTCATTGACATCATAAAAACGGCAAATCAGATTAACCAGGGTGCTCTTACCTGAACCGCTGTGACCTACCAGACCTATCATCTCGCCGGGTTTGATCTCTAAACTGACATTTTCAAGAATGCGGCGACTACCGTGCCTAAAGCTCACATCACGAATTGAAATAGAGCCCTCTACACGAGCAACTCGCACGGGATTGTTTGATTCGGGAACGCTGGAACTGTGGTCAAGTATGTCAAAAATACGCTTGGCACCTGCCGCGGCTTTTTGGGTGTGAGAAACAATGCGACTCATGGAATCAAGACGACCATAGAAACGTCCGATGTAGGCGATGAATGCAACCAGCACACCGACGGTGACTCCATGATGCATAACCAACCAAATACCAAAACCCCACACGACCAATAAACCCACTTCCGTCAGCATGGTGACGGTAGGAGCAAACAAACTCCAGGTACGATTGAGTTTGTCGTTCACAGCAAGGTTGTGCTGATTAGCATCGCGAAAACGCTGCGATTCACGTGATTCTTGCGCAAAGGCTTTTACAACACGGATACCGGGAATGGTATCGGCGAGCACATTGGTAACGTCACCCCAAATACGATCGATTTTTTCAAATCCGGTACGCAAGCGATCGCGCACCAGATGAATCATCCAGGCAATCAGCGGCAGCGGTAGCAGCGTCACGATAGTGAGCCACGGATTGATAGAAAAAAGAATCACGGCTGTCATGATTAATAACAGCACATCGGTGGCGAAATCTAGCGCATGCAATGAGAGAAATACACAGATACGATCGGATTCATTACCAATACGTGCAATCAGATCACCCGTACGCTTGGCACCAAAGTATTCCAGGCTAAGCTGCATTAAATGATCGAAGGTGGCCGTTCGTAAATGAGCACCTATACGTTCAGAAACCAAGGCAAGCAAGTATGTGCGCCACCAACCCAATATCCACGCTGTGAGTGCCGCGCCCAACAAGCCCGACAAATAAATCAGCACATCATGCGTATCGATAGACTCACCGGTGTGAGTAGGAATTAGAATCTCGTCCATCAGTGGCATGGACAAATACGGCGGCACTAAGGTAGCCGCAGTGGCTGCCAAGGTTAGGAAAAAACCCAGCAACAGTTGCATGCGGTAAGGCCGGGCGAAACGCCACAGGCGAAACAGCACCCAGGTCGACACCGGTTGAAGCAGCTCACGGTGACAGGTAGGACATTCTTCGGTTTCTTCTGGCAGCGGCGACTGGCAACTGGGGCAGCGCGCAATCCCTTCGTCTTCAGCAATCGCCTGACCTGACCAGCTGGCTTCGAGTTTTTCGAATTGCTGCAGCAGGCGAACGGCACCGACCTCCTGCTCCAAAGTGAATCGCCAGCGCGCCAGACAGCGTTGTTGGTCATGCAAGGACAGCGTCCCCACTCCGGCATGGTCGGTGTGCTGCAGGGTTATACCCGTTTGTAG
>JAULVH010000319.1:2607-3781 GCA_032111105.1 Burkholderiaceae bacterium
GATCCACCTCCCGTCAGCCGAATCGCTTATCATTCGCTGATTAGTTAACAGGACCCGGCTGCTGGCAAAGCGCATATCAGCATCGAGATCCGGCTCCATCGAGGCCAGTACGATTTCTTCGAGATGAAGCTCGGGCATGGAACGAAGAGAACCCGTCTGTACAGCGGAAGAGTCAGACATCTGAATGGACGAAACGCTAGGCGGCATGTGATGAAATTTTTAAGGCAGTGTAAGCCCGTGGTACAGCATAAATATCGGTTTGCGGATGTTGGCCGCCGTAGCTGATCTCACTATCTGGGCGAATTGTCGCCTAAGTCGGCCATCCAGTCCAATCAGCCCTCTATATTACCTTGTGTCTGAACTCATCCAATGAACGCCCCCCAACAAGAAGCTCATACCCCACCCTCTCCCCTGGGATTGGAGATCGTAAAAATCACCTATCTCAAGGGTCCCAATATGTGGACCTACACCGAAGCGCTGGAAGCCTGGCTAGATCTGGGCGTCCTGGAAGAATGGCCCAGCAACCGCCTTCCTGGCTTTGTCGACCGCCTGCTCGCTGTAATGCCTTCTATAGGCGAACATTTCTGCAGCCCCGGAGTTCCAGGGGGATTTCTCTTGCGCTTGCGCGAGGGTACCTGGATGGGGCACATACTCGAACACATCGTCATCGAATTATTAGAAGCTGCTGGTCTCGAAGCCGGTTTCGGTCAAACGAGAGAAACCATACGCTCGGGCTTGTATCGCATGGTGTTTCGAGTCCCGAATGAAAAAATCGGCCGGGTCGCTCTGAAAGCAGGTCATGAATTGCTGCACGCAGTACTCAACAATCAGCCATTCGACGTTAAACCTGCCGTTAACGAAATCCGCTACTACATCGATGGCCGCTACCTCGGGCCCAGCACAGCGCATATTGTCAAATGCGCTACTAAACGAAAAATACCGCACATTCGCTTAAATCAAGGCAATCTGGTTCAGCTAGGCTATGGGGCGCGTCAGATCCGTATCTGGACCGCAGAAACTGACCTTACCAGTGCCATTGCCGAAGGAATCGCCGGCAATAAAAATTTGACTAAAGACCTCCTCAGAAGCTGCGGTATTCCGGTACCCAAAGGTGAATTAGCTGAAAGTGCGCATGATGCATGGAGCGCCGCCGAAGACTTGGGCCTGCCCGTGG
>JAULVH010000319.1:3791-13387 GCA_032111105.1 Burkholderiaceae bacterium
GCGCAGAAATCGAAAAAGCCTGGCATTTAGCCAAAGCAGAGGGCAGCGACGTCCTTGTAGAAAACTACATCGCAGGTGACGAGCACCGTGTATTGGTTGTGGGTGGAAACGTCGTCGCTGCCTGCCGGGGCGAAGCGGCCTGGGTGGTAGGCGATGGCCTGTCGTCTGTTCAGCAATTAGTCGATAGCCAGCTCAACAGCGACCCACGCCGGGGCAACTCAGACATTCATCCTCTTGAAACTATTCAGCTGCGAAGCGTCGTGTTAGCTAATTTGGAGCGCCAGGGCATGAGCCCGGATTCCGTTCCCGAAACCGGTCGTCGAGTCCTGGTATCGGCTAACGGAAATCATGCGATTGATTGCACCGACGATCTGCATGCGGACGTAGCCCATATCTGCACCCTGGCGGCCAAAGTTATAGGACTAGATATTGCCGGTATCGATTTAGTCTGCAAGGATATTCGTCAACCGCTGGCCGAACAAGGCGGCGCCATCGTCGAGGTCAATGCAGGGCCTAGCCTCTTAATGCATCTGAACCCTGCACAGGGTCAGCCACGCGCTGTAGGAGAAGCCATCCTGAGTCATTTATTTCAGGATGACATGCACGGCAGGATACCTATCGTTGGCGTCTCTGGCAGCCTCCATAGCAATCACATAGCGATGCTGGTTGCCTGGCTCTTACAACTCTCTGGGCATCAGGTAGGTTTAGCCTGCCGTGACGGTATGTTTGTGGGCAGGCGCGAGCTGGAAAATTTCGATGCCTCAGTGTGGGAATCCGGTCGCCGTTTACTTATTAACCGCAATGTAGAAGCTGCCGTGTTCGAAAGCGATCCTATCTCGCTATTGACCGAAGGTCTGCCTTACGACCGCTGCCAGGTTGGTGTGGTGACTGACAGTCTGCCTGTACCTGGACTGGATGAACACCTCATGCCAGAAGCTGAGCATCGTTTCAAAATTATGCGCACTCAGGTTGATGTCGTGTTGCCGTCTGGCGTTGCGGTACTCAACGCCGACGACTCTACCGTGCTGGAGATGGCTGAACTGTGTGATGGCGATGTGCTGTTGTACGCTATGGATGGCCAGCACCCTGCTCTGGTTGCGCATCGCGCAGCAGGTAAACGCACTGTCTTCATGAAAGGCGACATCGTCGTTCAAGACGATGGCCACCGCTCATTTGAAATGATAGACCTCGCTGAACTTCCACCCGTTGTGCGCTCCATGTCGGCCGATGTGCTGTTGGGTGCGGTGGGTGCGGCGTTAGCTTTGTCGTTAGACGCAGCCACGATAGCCACTGGACTAAAAACATTTGAACCCCTGACTTCAGGCCAACCATTAAGCGCCTGAGTGCGTAACAAAACATACTCAAATCCATGGAATTACTACAAACCCGAGCCCTCAGAGGCCCCAATCTTTGGAGTCGCCATACCGCACTGGAAATTGAGGTGCGCTGCACACCAGAGGAACACGCACTTGAAGCCGTTGTAGGTTTTGTTGAAACCCTGCTGAGCTCCTGCCCGGGAATCGGCGCACTCACTGCCACGGGTTATCAAGGCCCGTTAACGTTGGCCCACGCACTCGAAGCTACGTTGTTGGCACTACAAACTCAGGCAGGTTGTCCGGTCAGCTTTAGCTGCACCAACGTCACTCCTCTTAATGGCGTATTTCAAATCGTAGTGGAATACAGCGAAGAAGATGTAGGACGCTTGGCCCTTGCTATGGCCCAAGACATCGTCGAACATGTTTGGTCGGCCTGCACAAAAGCTACACACGACAAATCAACCGCACCCAATGCAGCAGCCATGATTGCTCAGCTGCGCGAAATGGATGAAGACTTGCGACTAGGGCCCAGCACGGGCTCCATCGTCACCGCGGCTGTCGCCCGCGGAATACCCTTTCGCCGACTTACACAAGGCAGTCTGGTTCAATTGGGCTGGGGCATACGTCAACGTCGCATACAAGCAGCCGAAGTTGACTCCACCAGTGCCGTGGCAGAAACCATCGCTCAAGACAAAGATCTCACCAAACAACTCCTGCATGCAGCAGGCGTGCCTGTTCCCCGTGGCGCACCAGTGCACACGATGGAACAAGCCTGGGAGGTTGCACAACGAATTGGTTTTCCGGTCGTCGTCAAACCGCAAAACGGTAGTCAAGGTAAAGGCGTGACCGTCAACATAATGACGCGTGAACAACTTGATCAGGCCTTCCCCAGTGCCACTGGAAAAGGTGCTGTACTAGTCGAAAAATTTTTCCCCGGAAGTGACTATCGTTTGCTGGTAGTGGGTAGCAAATTAGTCGCTGCTGCGCGACGTGATCCACCGCAAGTTATTGGTGACGCTGAGCACACGGTACGTGCATTAGTTGAGATCGTTAATGCGGATCCGCGTCGTGGCGATGGCCATGCAACGTCCCTGACGAAAATCCGTTTTGATGACATTGCCATTGCGTGCTTGTCCGATCAGGGATTAACACCCGAATCAATTCCAGAAAAAGGTCGGCGTGTCGTCTTGCGCAACAACGCCAACTTGAGTACAGGCGGTGCTGCAACCGATGTTACTGACGATGTACATCCCGAAGTCGCCGCCCACGCCATTGATGCAGCAAGCATGATAGGCCTGCATGTGTGTGGCGTGGATATTGTTTGCGAAAACATCACGCGCCCATTGAAAGAACAAAATGGTGGTGTTGTTGAAGTCAACGCAGCGCCAGGTTTGCGTATGCATTTGAATCCATCTTTTGGCAAAGGTCGCAACATCGGTACTGCGGTGATGGACATGATGTTTGAATCGTCTGACGATGGACGTATTCCGGTGATTGCTGTCTCTGGTGTGAATGGCAAAACAACGACAACACGGTTGATTGCTCATGTACTGACCAAGAGTGGTTTGTGCGTGGGTATGACCAACACCGATGGCTTGTTTGTCGGTGGCCGTCAGACTGACAGCGGTGATTGCAGCGGCCCCAAGAGTGCACGCAATGTACTGGCTCATCCGCACGTACAAGCAGCAGTACTTGAAACTGCGCGCGGTGGCGTACTGCGCGAGGGCTTAGGATTTGATAAATGCGCTGTGGCTGTCGTTACTAACATTGGTGAAGGCGATCACTTGGGTATGAATCATATTCACACACCAGAAGATGTCTCACGCGTCAAACAAATTATTGTTCAGAATGTTTCACCCACGGGGTACGCAGTGTTGAATGCGGCTGATCCATTAGTCGCAAGCATGGCTCCGCATTGCGCAGGTAAACTTATTTTCTTTGCGCAAAGCGCACAACATCCCTTACTGGCAACCCATCGTGCGCGCGGCCATCGCGTGGTGTTTGTTGAAGCCAATCATGTGATTGCAGCAGAAGGCACTGTGCAGCACCGACTCTCACTTAGCGATGTACCCTTAACAGGCGGTGGGCTACTAAGCTTCCAGATCGAAAACACATTAGCTGCAGTGGGTGCCTGTTGGGCACTCGATATGCCTTGGCCAACCATAGTCGAAGGCATCTGCAGCTTTCATAACGACAGCGCCAACGCTCCAGGTCGATTTAATCTAATGACCTATCGTGATGCCACTATCGTGGCTGACTATGGTCATAACCCCCATGCCATGCGTGCCTTAGTGGCTGCATTTGATGCTCTGCCCTCCACTGATACGACCAAACGCACTGTAGTTATCAGTGGCGCGGGTGACAGACGCGATGACGATTTACGTGAACTCACACGCATTTTGGGGGGAGCCTTTGATAACGTCATTTTGTTTGAAGACGCTTGCCAGCGTGGCAGAGCCGACGGCGAAGTCATAGGCTTGCTGCGCGAAGGACTCGCAGGTGCGCTTCGCGCCAGCTTTGTTGAAGAGTTGCGTGGCGAGTTTATTGCTATTGATCGTGGCTTATCCCTGCTAAAACCTGGCGACCAATGCCTGGTCTTGGTTGATCAGGTGCAGGAAGCACTCGATCACTTGCAACAACGGGTGACACAGGGCTAAGACCTGTCGCTTAGCCGACAGGCGGCACATTGAGGATCAGTGCTGATTCGATTGCAGCGGCAAGTTCTTGCCGCTGACCAGGCTAGCCTTTGCCGATGTGCTTGCAAAGCCAGAGACTACGGTCGATGCATGGCTCGTTCCCGCAGCTACCCGCCCTCATCCATGACTTGGTACGTATCTTGCGGTATGTCTGGCTCTTAAAGGCATAGTCAGAACAAGGACAGCAAATTCCATGGTCACCAGCGTATCAGCTAACAACTCGACCAAAGCTCTGGCAAGTAATAGCTTGCCCAACATCGCTCAAATCAGGTCGGATCTAACCGCTGCCTTGTTGAGCGCGGGTGTCAGCGACGCCAGCGAAAAAGATGTCACGCCTAAAGGATTTCCGGTTGGTGTGTCTTGGACCGATGCTTACCGTATGGTGACTAAGCGGATAGAAGATAACAACCCGTCTACCCCCGGTAATTTGGTGCTATCGGAGAGTCTGCTTAGCAGAACACTGTCTGGCACACAAACACTCAAAAATTTAGGTATTACCAGCCTGGCGCGATTCCCGCGCGGCACCACGGTCATGGGCGCCATTGACCAGACGATGCAAAACAAATCCAACGGGATATTGGCATCCACACTGGCGCGCTCTGGCATTTATGATCTTTCTGGCTTCCCGACAGGAACCACTGCCTATCAAGCGTATAAATTAGTTGAAGACCCTGCGAATCCCGGCAAAATTTCAACTGACACTTACAAGGAATACAAAGACTCGTATGCCGCATTAACAAGTTTAGGCATTACCTCGCTGAAAAATTTTCCGCGTGCTTACACCGCCATTGAAGCAAAAAATCTGATCGAACCCAAAGCTGATCTGATGCTCAGCATGGTAGGCATAGACAAATCCTTGTTCAGGGATTCGTCGATTTCTTCACTGCGTGCCCTGTCGATCCTAGCCAAGCTACCATCGACCATTAATGAACTAAATAGTCTTCCCGATGGTATGACATCGGAAAACTTGGCCATGCAAGCCAACGCGGCTAAAAAGCTAGTCTCTATGGGTTATGACGACCTAAGTGGATTTAGCAAGATGGCGATATTTCAAGGTACTGCTGTCACTGCGGTATCTGCGTTAAAGGCTGTTACTGGAACACCTAAAGTGGCTGCCCTTCCCCGCCCCACATCGACTAGCACCGAGCGCTATTTTCAAGCCACCACCGCAACGATTGTAAAAAGCTACGGCACCCCCAATCCAATCACCACAACTATCCTGGCGAAGTCGCCTGGTACACGCGTCTATCCCAACCCATTGCCACCAACCCGAGTTGTCACCGCGGCCGAAGTGTTGGCAGCAAATATTGCCTATTGGGGCAAGAGATAACAAAGCAATAGCCTCTACCATCACAACTGGAAAATCTTATTATTAATAAAGCAGCACTTTCCCGATAATTATCTAATTAATAAATTTATTTAATTAATAACATAGGGAGATGCTGATTTATGCTGCGTTTTATGGCGTACCAACGCGGCTGTGCTAAGCGGAGCATAGTAAATCAGCGGGTTAGCCTGGTTCCTAACTCAGGAAACGTCTTGTTTTTTATTTAATCATTACTTCCTTAGTTTTACATCCTGAATAACCTCCTCAGCCGCATTCTGCAGATTAGCAACATTTACACTTTTAACATTGTGGGATCAGTTAATTGTTTTAAGGCTTTCACATATACTTCAGACAGTTGAAAAAAATGTCGATGCGGAGAGACCATTATGAAAAAAATATTTGTCAGTAGTGCCCTTGTTTTAGCCAGTTTTGCAGCCCATGCAGAAGGAGATTACAGTCCCTTTTTTGCATTCGACGTGAACTCAGAAACAGACAAAAAAGACAGCGACAGCATCGCCCGTGATTACATAGGCGCAAACGTTACAATTGGCGTTAAAGCCCCGAACAAGATTGAATACTCCATCAAAACCGGCGTAAGTCAAAAAGACAAGCAAGGTGAGCAAACCACCAGCAACAACATTGAACTGAAGGTTAAAAAATCTTATCAGCTCACTGACAGCATTAGCCCTTATGCTGCCTTTCGTCTCGGCGAAAAAATCAGATATAACGGCAATCACTTCACGCATTACGCTGTGGACGGTGGCGTAAAATTTAAATTGATGGATAACCTCGCATTTGACCTGGGCTTACGCTACCGTAACGCGGTCGATAATGGCAAATTTCAAGATGCTTTTTCCAAAACATACTCGTATGAAAGCGTTCGAGTGCACGGGATGCTGCTGTTTGATTTAGATAAAAGTAACACTCTCGGTTTACGCTACAGTCAGTCCAAGGCAGATGACTACGAAGAAGAAAGAAAAAGCTGGCGCTTGCACTACCAGCACAATTATTGATTTGCTAACGTAGTTCCCATACGGCCTACGTAATCAAAAGCCCGCGACAACCTCGCGGGCTTTTGCTATTTGAGTACCCCTCATTTAAATAATATAATTTAGTTAACTAATGAAACCATAGCCGGCCAGCATATCCTCAGGGAGAAGCTGATTTATTGAGAATTTTATGGTGAGCCAGCTTAGTTATGCGATGCGGGACAACGTAAATCAGCGGTTAGCATGGTTCTAACTCAAGAAACATCTCTTTTTTTAAACAGTGCTTCCCTTGGCTTGGTTACTATCTCAAGAAACATCTCTTTTTTTTAAACAGTGCTTCCCTTAGCTTGGTTACTATCTCAAGAAAGGCATCGTTTTTTATTTAATAAGTGCTTAGTTAACAGAATCGGCATAGATTTTTTATTTCTGACATAATCCATCCGCTTTCCTGACAATTACCTGACAAGCAGTCAGACACCATGAGACGTCACTTGAACATCAGTCCTTCACCACTACCCTTTACTCGCACCCTGCTGATCGCAGCAAGTCAACTTACTCACCGCCTTAAGCACCTGATCATTTGGGTTCCTGGGGTGTTGTTTTGTATGGCTTCCGGCGCGCAGACATCGGCGCCAGAAACATCCTCGAAAGTCCAACTAAACATTGAAGACTTGGTGCGGTCAGTGCTTAAATACAACGCGTCGCTCCAATCCGGGTTGCGTACGGTCGATATCGCCAGAGCCGCTGTCATCACATCAAGTGCTCTGCCAAATCCGCGTTTCGAGTTGGATACTGGTCGCAACGGTGCTACGCATTCCGCATCGCAAGCGGGTTCAGTTGTCGCCGTCGGTGTTTCTCAGTTTATTGAAAATCCGGCACTGCGCAGTGCGCGTGTAGATACCGCGCTATACGCTGAAAACACCAGTGTTGAATCACTGGGGCAAATACGCAATGACCTGGTGGCGCAAGTCAAATTGCGCTCATACGAATATCTATTGCGGCGCGAAGAAGCGCTTGCAGCCTCCGATGCACTGAGTTTGCTTGAACAAATTCGTGAGCGCGTCAGACTACGCGTAGAAACCGGTGAAGCTGGTCGCTATGAACTGATTAAATCAGACGCTGAAATCATCAATGCACGACAAAAACAACAAACCGCTCAACTACAAATCGCGCAAGCTGCTATCTCACTCAATCGATTAGCTGGCGGTCAATTACCACCACATTGGGAACTGGATGCGCAATTAAGTGATGCTACAGAAGTGCCGCAACTACCTGTTCTTAAAGAAACCGCACTGCGTGAAAATCCTGAATTGCGCGTGCTTGAATCTGAGCTCGATAGAAATAAATCCCGCATCAATGAAACCTATGCCAGTCGTTGGCCAGGAGTGGACATCAAGCTGGCGCAAATCAACCAACCCGATGTCCGTCAAAACCTGGTTGGCGTGAGCGTACAAATACCGCTGCTCGATCAAAAACGCGGGCCTCGGGCAGAAGCGATTGCCGAGCGTGAACGCACCCTTGCACGTCTCGAGGGCAGGCGTGCCGAGCTAGTACAACAATTAGAACTTTCCTGGAAATCTGTCGAGATAGCCCAAATTCGTATTAAGGCGCTCTCTGAAGGTGCCATGCGCGATGCTGAGGCGGCCCTGCGTGTGGCGCAAGCAGCTTATCGATTCGGTGAGCGCGGCATACTTGAAGTGCTCGATGCAGAACGCGTTTTGCGCGCCGTGCGCCAAGATCTTCTACTGGCGCGTTACCAACTACAGGCATCCCTGATTGATCTTGATTTGTTGGCTGGACGTTATGCCCAATCACGAGACTGAACCAGATGAACAGCCATCCGTGCCATCTTAAAATTATTCCTTTTTCCTCACAGCCCATTATGAAACGCCACCCTCTTCTGCATGCTACCCGCCTACTGCTGTGCTCGGTTTTTCTGCTCAGCTACGGCTGCGGCAAGAATGACTCCGCGAGTGTAAAACCTCCTGCACAGGCTGCGGTCAAAACGAATCCTTTCGATGTCGTCGTCACACCCGAAATGCTTAAGCAATTTCAAATTGAGTCGGCCGATATCGTTGAACTGGCTGTAATTCAAAAAGTCTCTGGCCGTATTGAAGCCAATGAACAACGCACCACACGCATAGGTTCGTCCATTACCGGACGTGTCACTCAAGTCATGGCCGAGGTAGGCGACCGCGTAAAAGCCGGACAACCGCTGGCTAAACTCGCCAGCCCTGAATTAAGCAATGCTCAGCTCGGTTTTTTACGTGCGCTCTCAGCCACCAAACTCGCTGAACGTTCCGTTGAACGTGCACAGCAATTAGTGACTGCCGATGTGATTGGTAATGCCGAATTACAGCGTCGTGAAGTCGAGCTTTCGGTAGCGCGCGCAGAGTTACGCGCGGGGACAGACCAGTTACGTTTGATCGGACTCTCTGAAGCACTCATAGAACGACTGCGTGAAACAGGTGCACTTGCCTCGGAAGTTGCCATTACGGCGAACCGAACCGGCATCGTGGTTGAGCGAAAAGTCAGTCAGGGACAAGTCGCACAACCAGGCGACCCTTTGTTTACTGTGGCTGATTTATCTAATGTGTGGGTCGTAGGTGCATTGCCTGAGCAAGACGCCAATTCCGTTCAACTTAATCAGCTCGTGGAAGTCGAAGTTGCAGCGCTAGGCAAACAAAAACTCAAAGGACGCATCGTGTTCGTCAGCGACACCGTGCAACAAGATACACGCACCGTTGCCATACGTACCTCAGTAGAAAATCCAAAATTCGAACTCAAACCACAAATGCTGGCGACACTACATCTGAGTGGCGGATTGCGAAAACAGTTGGCCGTTCCAGGTACAGCCGTTGTGCGTGAAAATGACAAAGACTATGTGTTCGTTAAGCTTAACGATAATCGCTTCCGTCTGACCGAAGTTGAACTTGATCCTACTGCCGGCGAGCTGCGGCCGGTACGCAAGGGCATCAGTGTCGGTACGCTCATCGTTACTGAAGGAAGTTTTCATCTTCATAGCCAGCGCACGCCTTGGTGCAGTCCTTAGCCCTTTGAATTACCGATTGGCACCTTTTGAGATGATGAAAATCATAGAGGATGCGAAGCCGAAAGTCTTGCTGTTTGATGCAGAATGCAGGTGCTGGCGCGCACATAAAGGCCCTGGAGAGCCCCGTGCAAGGAGTTGTGCCCAGCAGCCAGCCTGTCGCCCGGCCCGCAACTGACCCGCAGGCGCGGATGAGGCAGCTGGCGGACGCTGCGCAAG
>JAULVH010000320.1:0-2847 GCA_032111105.1 Burkholderiaceae bacterium
GAGAGTGCCCGCAAAATACGCCGAGTAAGCTGCCATATCGAAATGGCCGTGTCCGCACAGATTGAAAAGTATGACTTCGCTCTTGCCTTCACGCTTGCAACGCAGCGCTTCTTCGATAGCACCTTTTACAGCGTGATTAGCCTCAGGCGCAGGCACGATGCCTTCAGCCTTAGCAAACATAACGCCAGCGGCAAAACACTCTGTCTGATGGTAGGCCACTGCCTCAATCAAATTCAGCTCTTTTAGGTGCGACACCAGCGGTGCCATGCCGTGATAACGCAAGCCACCTGCATGAAACCCTGGAGGTGTGAACGAAGAACCCAGGGTATGCATTTTGGTCAGTGGTGTTATATGACCCGTATCACCAAAGTCATAAGCATATTTACCGCGTGTTAGCGAAGGACACGCTGCAGGCTCTACGGCGACGATGCGTGGTTTAGGTCCACCGCGCAAGCCCGCACCGATGAACGGAAATGCAATACCGGCAAAATTTGAACCACCGCCGGTACAACCGATGATGACATCAGGATAAGCATCCGCCATCGCCATTTGTTCCATGGATTCGATACCCACGATGGTCTGGTGCATCAACACATGGTTGAGCACTGAGCCCAAGGCGTACTTGGTGTCGTCGTTGGTAGCGGCCACCTCGACAGCTTCTGAAATCGCAATACCCAAACTACCAGGATGGTTAGGTGTTTTTTCTAATACCGAACGGCCATAGTTAGTCTCGGTCGAAGGCGACGGCATGCAACGCGCACCGTAGGTTTCCATCACAGCGCGACGATACGGCTTTTGGTCATACGACACTCGGACCTGAAACACGGTCACATCAATGCCGTACAGCGAACCGGCAAATGCGAGTGAAGTACCCCACTGGCCTGCACCAGTTTCTGTCGTGAGGCGTTTTACACCGGCTTGTTTGTTATAAAACGCTTGCGGAATCGCCGTGTTTGGTTTGTGACTACCGGCAGGGCTGACGCCTTCATATTTGTAATAAATTTTTGCTGGTGTACCCAATGCTTTTTCTAAACCATAGGCACGAAACAAAGGCGCTGGACGCCACAAGCGATACACCTCACGAACCGGCTCAGGAATGTCAATCTCGCGATCCATAGAGACTTCTTGCATGATCAATTCCATAGGGAAAAGGGGCGCAAGATCATCCGGACCTATCGGATTGAGCGTGCCGGGATGCAGCACCGGCGGCAGTGGCTTAGGCAAATCTGCCTGAATGTTGTACCAGCGACGTGGAATGCGATCCTCGGGTAACAAAAATTTGACTTGATTCGACATCAGGGCGTCTCCGTTTTTTTGTGATTATCAGTGGGCTGCTCAAACGCACCGTTTGGCTGTCCTATAGTGTGCTTTTTTGGCAATTTCTCTCGACTGTCGAGAAAATCGTCCAAACCGAAATTTACTTCGTGAACACAGGTTTCGTCCATCACTACCCGTGAAAACAAAAACCCCCTGTAAGAACAGGGGGTTAGCCAGACTAGTTCAGGTCGATTTCGACCCAACTTTAACTTTACTTGGCTTTCAGGCACTCGCTCATGAACTTCTTGCGCTCGTCACCCTTTTTACCGGTAGCGTCCTTGTTACAGGTTGCCATCTTGTTTTGCTGAGAATTTTTAGGTGCTTCAGCAGGTGCCTCAGGTTTTTTGCTCAGACACTCTTTCATGAATGCTTTACGCTCATCACCTTTTTTGCCAGTAGCATCTTTATTACAGGTGGCCATTTTGTTTTGCTGCTCAGTTGCCGCAAACGCAGGATTTAAAGCAACCAAACCCAACAGGGCCAGCATAGTGATTATTAATTTCACGGTGTCTCCACGTGTCTCGGTGGGGTTTAAATAAACCTAACAGACCTCCCCGCTACAATCTGTTAAGTACAAACTATAAAACGAAAAGCTGACAGATTATTTACAAGCTCAAATAAAAAGCAGCTATTTTCTAACTAACTCAATTCTCGCGCCAACCAGGCGGCTACTCGCAGCGCCACCTTATCCTCACCCGGACGACCCACTACTTGCAGGCCCACTGGCATTCCCGAGCTGCCCTGGTAAAACGGCACATGCACACAGGGCAAACCAAGCAAGGTCCAGACTCTGCCAAACACCGGGTCACCCGTCTGAGTCAATGTTGCCGGCGCTTCACCCACAGCACTGGGTGCCAGCACGACTTCATATTCTCCAAACGCTGCAGACACGGTAGCTCGCGCCGAGTGTGCCAGTTGTAAATTAGCGCGGTGCTGATCGAATGTAATCTGCTGACCTATTTCCAGTAGTTCGCTCAAGCCTTTGCTGAGTTCATTGGCATGCTCTATGCGCTCATAGGCTAATGAACGTACCAAATCAAAGCTCATGATTTCTTTTTGTGCCTGCAGTAACCCGGCAAAACTCTCGGGCAGAGTCATTTCACGCACACGATGTCCTGCTTTGGCTAACACTAACGCTACATGTTCCATGGCGTGCTGTGTGTCTTGATCTGCATACGACCATTCATGCGTGTGACACAAGGCTATGCGCGGTGCAAGCGAAGTTTCCAGCTCAAGCAAACTACGGTCGCCCGTTGCAGCGGCTGCAAACAGCGCGACATCCTCCACTGAACGCGCTAAAAATCCCAGCGTATCAAGTGAATCAGATAAAGGCTTTACTCCTGAGCGATTTACCAAACCAAAACTGGGTTTATATCCAACGATGCCGCAAAACGCAGCCGGGCGTATGACCGAAGCCGCAGTCTGTGAAGCAAATGCCAACGGCACCATGTGATCGGCAACAGCAGCAGCCGAGCCACTCGAAGAGCCACCCGGTGTGTGAGTTAGTCGGTGGGGATTGCGCGTTTTACC
>JAULVH010000321.1:0-4310 GCA_032111105.1 Burkholderiaceae bacterium
CTCCATAATGAAAAAATTACACTTGGCATTGATTGCCTTATCCGCGATGTCTTTTGCCCATGCGGCCGATACGGATGACAGCGACAAGCTGGCTCACCTGGCCAAACTAGCTGGACAGTGGTCACCTATATCTCAGTGCGCTTTATTTCCTAAAGCGGGTATGGCGTCGGTACGCGATCATCATGAATTTCATATGGCCGACAAAGACGGTCAACTAGGCGAAGAAATCATACGCCGCAAGCGAAACATACGTGAAGAGTTAGCGCCTGCCGACACGGGGATACTCAGCATAGAAAAATTCGATATCACCTCCGTCAATGGCAAAAGCTATTTTGTTCTCAAACAATTGGTAAGAATCCCGCGTGCCGATGGTGAAGTCATTCCTGTGCCCAGCATTTCATATTTGGATTATCAGGAAAACTACATACAAAAATTGTTCCAGGAAATCGACGGTCGTTTGGTGATTCAATACGGCAAGCTGCTCGATTACAAAGGTAATGTTGGTCAAAAAGATCCGCAGAAGCTGTACAAATGCGATCACCCAAAAACGCGTGACGCTGTCGCTGTTTGGGAAGCTGAGCAATTAAAAGATGAAGAAGAAAAACGACTTCGTCAGGTTGTCGATTTCCGCAAGCATGCCGCTAAATTTACTACCCAGGGTGAAGCTGTTGCGACAGATTCTAAATTTAAGTATTCGACTAAATCAGTCAAAGACGAACTCACCAAAAAAGATAGTCTTATTGTTGAGAACGAAACAGCCGTCGGTACGGGCAGTGTAGTGACAGAGCTGTCATGTGGTGCTATCGATGGTAAAAAAGTCATCAAAGCACAATTGACATTTTTCGACGTGAAGCTGCCAGTGCAGGTGAGCGGCAAGGAAAGCTCAGCCTTTAGCAAGACGCGTAAAAATGATCAGCTGCTTGAGAACGGTATGGCGGTTAATCAGAGCAGCTTTTACAACAATGTGCACACCGCAACCTTGGGTTTGGCTAAAGAAGGTTACCTGGTGTGGCAAGCTGATTACAAAGAAATTAAAAACAATCGGTATAGCGACGAGCTTGATGTTGTCTATGACCTGGCGTTGAAATTGACAACTGATCTGGGCGATTTCTATTTAGAGATACCGCCGTTTAACAAGAACATTCGTAAACTCATTTCAGCATGCAGTCAGTAATTAATGGCATGCCTTAGTCATAAAAAGTGGGAGATCGAATGAATCCTTTACTGATCATTGCCGTGCTGGTCGTACTTTTAAATGGATGCCAGATGACTGTTAGCGTTGGTGCGCCAGAAGTCATGGTGCGGCATACCCATGAAGCATCAGCGCCACCGCCACCCAAGGCAGAGCCTGCTGTCGGGTCTGCTGAGGCGGCTAAAGAAGCGCCTGCGCCTCTACCCGCGGAATCAGAGAAGGTTGCGGCATGCCCGGAAGTGCCCGCACCGGTTACATGTCCTGCACCTGAGCCGGCGCTACAAACTACGCCAGGCGACCAGCCAACGACATCAGCTACTAGTACGGTAGACGCAAACCCGAAAGAAGCACCATTGGAAGAGAAAAAATCTGACGAGCAAGCGCTGCAAGCAGAACCTGAAAACACGAGTGCCGTGGCCAACGAAAAATCGGCTGAAGCTCAAGAGGCTTTCGATGTTGAAAAATACGTAAATCAAGCATCGTCATGCGTACAGCAAACTCCC
Source organism: Burkholderiaceae bacterium (assembly GCA_032111105.1). Classification (GTDB taxonomy): domain Bacteria; phylum Pseudomonadota; class Gammaproteobacteria; order Burkholderiales; family Burkholderiaceae_D; genus Pernthalerella. The sequence goes on from JAULVH010000321.1 coordinate 1,696, forward strand.
TGCAGCCAAGTTAATGCAGAAGACAAAGTTGCGCCAGCACCTGTAGCAGTAGAAGAGACTAAACCTGGTGGGCCACCCAAGGCTGCACCCGCCGTTAACGCCATAGTCGGCAATGACAAAAAAGCGAATGCTGTCGAATCAGGAATTCTACGAGTCGAAAGACGGCGTTCAACCCCATCTTTGCGGGATGCTACTCCCGATAAATCACGATAATTTATAGTGAATTGATGTGCTGATTACTTCGCAGTACCACTGCGAATAATGAGTACATAGCCTGCAATTCCTGCCAAGACAGAGAAAAGTATAAGTTGCAGCAAACCCCGTTGTCCTAATGGGGTTTGATTGTTAACGGCGTGCGCCGTATTTTCTGAAGAAGTGCTGACGGTATTAGTAAAGCTTTTGGTAAGCCAATTACTTTGCAGTGATGGCGGCATTACTACTGATGAGTCTTGAGCAGTAACCGACGCATACGGCAGAGCAGCTAGCAGCAGCGAGCTGCTTTGCACGGTCCCAGGCGATGGCAACATTTGCTGCATATCGTGTATCGTTTTTTCAATCTCACGTAGTTTGGCCGTCGATTCTGCGAGTGAATTTTTCGCAGCCAGAAAATATTCTTCACTTTGTGAACTGCTAGCTCTATTGACCGTTGTAGCAGGCGGTATTTCTGCGCTTATGTCATGCTGCAAACGATAAGAACGTTCAATCAAAGGAACCTGACTGGACATTTTATTACTCGTAATTGGTGCAGCAGGCTTAGTTTGAGTCGCTATCGATTTATAGATCGGTGAAGGGTTCAGTTTCGTCGGTGTAGGTTCGCTGACACGAAGGGACGGTGTCGGTGTCAGTTTTTGCTCGGGCGCTGCGGAGACTACAGCTGCTTTTTCTGTTGTTGTCGTTTGCGCTGCTGTTTTATCTGATTCTGCAGGAGGTTTTGCCAGGCGCTTTAGTTCAACCCGATTGATTTCGCTTACCTGCGGAGAAGTCACAGTATGAGTAATCATGCTTTGACCAGAAGCTTCGGATGCGGCACGCGTGCGCGATTTAATTTGTGGGGTAATGGATGAGTCAGGTTCAACCGTTCGTGCTGAAGGCCGCAACGGTGCTAAAAGTTTTGGTGCCGGGGCGTCAGGGTCAATTTGTATGAATGCGGATTCGGGCAAAAAAATACGTTCATTCTCAGGCAACGATTGAGGTGCAGTAGTTTTTCCGGAATCCGAAGGTGGCAGGATTCGGGTGGTGTCGTGAGTGGTTGTATCAGCCATCACCAGTAAATGCGCCAGCAGCAATGAGCAGGCAGCAGAGCTGCGCAGTAGCTGTGGCCAGTCTTTGGGTGATAAATGACTATTCATGGGATTTTTAATCCTGCTTAAGTATGATTAAAGAAGCATTGATTAATTAAAAGCGAGAACTTCTTTAGGCTAAGGGTCAGGGTTAACCTTTAGCTTTACTAGACCCCGCGTCGCTCAGCTGAGCCGGCTTGCCATAAAATTCACTATAAAAAAAGCACCGCACTTGTTTTCATTTTGAAAATAATTCGAGCTTATTCACTGCAGTGGGTTTGCCGAACGTATTTCCAGCCGCTGACCGTCTTATAATTTTTACTCACGCTAGTACTGCATATTCTTAATCTTATGCGTTAAAGTATCGCATATAAACGCATGATAATTGTTGCAATGGCTATTAATTGGCACGGAGGATTTTATGGTTAACAACACTAAGGGCGACTTGTTCGTCGGCAGCGGAGTAAAGATGACCGGGAATGTAGTAGCTCCCGGCCTAGCAGAGATCGATGGAACGTTTGATGGTGTGATCAAAGCACAATCGATCAACGTTACGTCACGCGGCGTGATAAACGGCACCACAGAAGCCAAACACATACGTGTAGAAGGTCAGGTAAACCAGACCCTCACAGCCGAAGGCACACTCTTGATCGAGTCCACTGGACGAGTAAACGGTGACATTTCGTATGCGGATCTCGAGATTCGTCGTGGCGGTGATATTCAGGGTTCCATTACCATCATCAAATAAGAATTTGAAATGAGGGCTCTTACTGACTCTCTGCACTCTGGTTATTCACTTTCATCGTGCAGACGATAGACGCAATGGGGCCTAGTTGTGCGTGTAGCTTAAATCTGCACCATCGTTACGGCTAATCCATCCTCATGAAAAAATTACTCTTGCTGTGTTTATCTGCCTTCATTTCCTCGGCCGCAGCTCAGGAATGGATCCCATATGCGCAAACAAGTTTGGCGACGCAGTACTTTGATTTGCAACGCGCGGTCGCCATGGGAAACACTACCGCGTTCATCATAGATTTGCATGACCTAAAGTCAGAAACCAAAGACGTCGACGGGAAAGCTTATTTGTCTATTGTGTACGCCACCGAGTTCAATTGTCGCAAGGCTCTGCGGCGTGTGTTAAGTCAACAGCGCATGTCTGAACGTATGGGCAATGGGTCCGTTGTGAGCGAGCACACGGTGGTTGGCGAGTGGAGTGACGTAAAGACACCGGGCATTACCCGGTTGATGATGGCAGCCTGCGAACAGCGCTAATTTAAACTAGCTTAGGCGAACTGCTCGCAGTGATTTAAGCGAGTTGTTTCAATGCTTTAATAA
>JAULVH010000321.1:4320-11631 GCA_032111105.1 Burkholderiaceae bacterium
CTTAGCTGTCACTTTTTCTTGTTCATCTAAGCGTTGATTGGTCGCGGCCGCAAAACTGGCCAGGCCAGACATACGCTCTTGCATAGCAGGCGACATAGTCCACAAGCTTTCCGGATCGACTTCGAAATGGTACTCAGCCTCGACGGCGGGTGCACTGGGCTCAGTACTCGCCAACGCGTCTGCAGCTAAATGATCAGGATTATGCTCGGAAAGTTCTTCCGTTACTGGTACTTCGTTAGTCTCGGGCAGGGGGGCAGGATCTGCTTTTGCGACAATAGTTTGCGGCTTGGCTTTGGCAGGTGTGTTCTTTACACCTTCGCCATGGCCTGTTGGTCTATCACCGTGAAAAATTTCGCTTTCTTGTTCCGACATCCCTGATTCTCCCTCGAGACTGTATTGGTTAGGTCTAAGCGTAGATATCGACTAATAATAACAAATCATGAGCACCAGTCGAGAGTGAGTTGCTTATCCATTAACTTCATACCATTTGCCTGAGATGACACTGATCTTGGACCACCAGTCTTTTTCATTTTGTATGTTCAAAATGATTTCATTTCTCAGGGTGTATTCATAATCGGACAAGGTTTTTTTCTTGGCGGCCTGCGCACTGTTGACGTTTTGTAGACTCTGGTAACCCGTCGTATTGGCTTCCAGCGTTTTTTCCATTTCTATGATGGCGAACATGAACCCGGCCTCCAGACCGGTTGCAGCCCAATCGCGCTCTAAAAATGTCAACTGAGTCCGTAGTCGCTGAATTTCAGATTTCGTGTAGCCACGTTGTTGATTGATAAGGATGACTGCCAGACCAGCAAGACAGGCCAGTATGATGAGTATGGGGTTAGGGTTGGCATCACCGAGTAAAAATAAAAAAATCCCTGCAACGAAAGCAGCTAAAGCTACCCACATACCGAGATTTAATTGGTTGATATTTTGTAGGTTGCGGGTGTAGAGCTCAAGTAGCTGAACACAGGAACTGGCAGCTTCTTTGGTAGATTTTAGTGACTGCAAGCGTCGATTGTATTCCACGCGCTCGGCTTCGTTGAGGCTGTCGATACGCGATTTAAGATCATCAAGATGGCTCATGAATAGTATTTTTGCCTAAGCTTGTTGGTGACGACGACGCATAGTCAGATTCTGTGTGGATTTGCTGTTTTCAGTTCGGAAGTATCAATCGTTTTCGCTTAGAAAAGCAAGCTCATACCCCAGAAAGCTCTGATTATATAAAAACGAGATGTTTCTCTAATAACTGGCTACGCTAACGCCATGATTAACATGACTTTGTGTCGGGCACCAGCGCTGGTGCGCAAAAAAACTCACCATAAATCAGTCTTCGCTTTAGTTGCTCAATCGATAATTTTATAGTTATATCGAATCTCTTAGTAAGACATAACTTATGACGATCACGCTCTCTATTTAAATTTACAGCGGGTGTGAGGTTTTTTTGCTCGCATCGTAGGTGATGCAGGATTACCTATAGAGCCACACGGATGATCGTCAATTACATATGTTTAGGCAAAATTCGTTATTTTCAGGTGCTGAGTACAGCCATCTTCATACTAGCTTTGATACACTTCATTAAAATGCTTAATGTGTGTTGAGTACCACCAAAGTGCCCACCAATTTCACTCCCCATGACCAACAATAAAGAGCGATGAGAGCTTTAAAAATCAGAGGTCATATCCTTGTGCTAGCAGTGCTGCTGGCATCGTGCGGCATTAAGCAAGATTTCAACTTTAGCCTGGTCTGTAAAGGTAAAAATGATGTGATGTCCAAGTTGAAGATGGATCCTGCTGAAAGTAAGGTCGATGAAGAGACCCGAACCTATCGGTTCGAGTTGAGGGATTTGAAGGACTATCACTGCCATACCAAGCGATCAGATAAGATTGCCTGTATACGCTCAATCGATGATGAGTATATCTTTCGACATGAATCCATGATATTTACTCGCGCTAGCATGAGTGTTACTCACACCGTCTCGACGGAGAAGAAAAAGACTGGATTGGTCGTAGAGGAGAGCTTTGAGGGTTTGTGCGTGGAGACTGACTTGCCGGGATGATGGATGATGTGTCGATCAGCGACACAAGTAATTAGTCACCCAGAGTTCGGGTTTGCATTCAACGTTGCAGTGATTCGTGACATGACCCATGGCACCTTTGGCTGATTTAATGCATGGCACGTAGCAGGCCCGGAAAAAAGACTTTGCTCGCTCGCAGCGAGGATCATTCGTTTTTGATTCGATTTTCTTTTGTGGGGCAAATGCGCTGGCGTTATCAATCAGGCAGCACCAGGCCACAAGCAATGCACCCAGAGATCGAATAATAATAGTGGTTGATTTCACGCTGAACACTCCGTAATAGCGACCTGCTGAACGATGGTTATTCCGCTCAAGTTCACAGCCAGTATTCATTTATCGACAGTTACCTTTTTTTCTGAATATCGATAAGTTAATTATTGAGTAACTTTGGGATGTTGTCCCCAACCCTAAGTCGAGCCAAATGTGGCGCAATGCTGGTCAAGTGCACTATGAGCACCTCAGCACGTCGCCATTACTCGAAACGCCGACGATTTTCTGTTATGTTCCAGTGTCAATTTTATGAGGAGACATTATGAAGTCTTTATTAGCTGCTTTGCTGCTGTGTTCTGCGTCCCTGGCTTTTGCTCATTGCCCTAATGCGGTAGTGTGCGAGATGAAGGCTATCGATTCCTCCATAGGTACAGTGAAGTTGGCCGATGCCCAGCTTGAGAAAATCAAGACGCTGCGCGCTGAAGGTGAAAAGTTGTACAACGAAGGACGCGAAGGCGATGCTCTTAAAATCTTGCGTGAGGCACGCAAAATTTTGAAAGATTCAACCACCTGACAGGTTGAGCTTGCGCGCCTTATGGGCATAAAAAAACAGGGTCTGCGGACCCTGTTTTTTTTGACTTACAGTGTTTTGATTTAAACAGCCGTTTAAGCACCAGCTGGCATCAGTTTGAATTACTTGCCTGATTTTTTCGCGGGCTTATTGTAGTCTTCACATACAACACGAAAAACGCCTTTACCCGCAGGGTTGGAGTTCACAGTTTTCCATTCGCTCGGAGTGGTTACGTTACCCATAATTTCGCCGGTAGCATCCGGGCCCGTGTGGGCAAAATACTGTTTGAACCGGCCAATTTCTTCTTTGCAGTCGTACTCTTTATAAAGCCTCATAGAACGCAAACCTTCTTTGGAGGCTTCGCGATAGCTTTGCATTTCCCACACCCGACGCACATTACCGTGGTTCTCAATCGTTGTAGGATCCATGTAGTAGGTTGTGCCATGAATGTTTTGAAATACTCTGACCCAAGCCGCTTGGGCTAATGGCGCTGCTAACAGCAAGGCTGTTGCTGCAGCAAAAGCTAATGACGATATTAATTTGCTACTTTTCTTCATAGTGATCCCTTTTGTATTACAACGTCTTGATTAGTTCTAACCAAGTGAGCGCTGAATAGTTGATGCATAGCTCAGAAGTACTAGGGTTTATTGTAGCTGGATGGAAAGCAGCCAGGTGTATCACCAGGTCTATTTATCCAGAATTTGAGTAGCAATATGATTTGCCATGAGGTAGGTCAAGATTTTTCTGAAAAATGGCTGCGCTTCATTGAGCAGCCGGTGCGCTTTCACACAATACAGAAAAAAGCTTTTCGAGAACTACGCGTGACGAGGGATTCATCCAACCGTTGGAATTGATCATGCCGGAGACTTCGCCATTACCGGTTTTATTCTTGGAATATACGCCTGACATCAGGCGAATTTTTTTGCCTTCGCAATCGGCTTCGTATAACAATCTGGCCGACTGATCACCGTGGGCGGTGGGTACTCGAAAACTACGTAGGGCCGAAATACGTGGCTTGGGTCCACCCAGGCGTGTGCTCAGATCGTAGTAATACTGCATATCGTTATCGGCATGTATTTCTGTCCATTCAGCATGGCAAAGAGCCGCCCAACCAGATAGAAAAAGTAGGCCAACGAGTTTATGTTTCAGCATTGCTGGGCATTGTTGAATTCCATAACACCGGTTTCTATAGGCTTGATATGTTCACCGTATCGCAGCCAATGAGGGCAGACTTCGCACATGCTAGCGAGTATGTGTAGCTTATCTTCGGTAGGCATCGATTCACCCATCAACCATTTATAGACAGAGATAGAGGTCACTTGCCCTGAGCTATAGCGCTTATTAAATGCCGTGCAGAGCTCTCCGGCTTTGCGCGGATTGAAGCCGGCTTTTTCCAGTGAGCGTACGAGCCGAATTCTAAATTCTTCTCTTTTTTTAAAATCTACGTGTTGTGACATAGTGGATAAAAAACAATCAGAAAAAATAATTTTTAAAAGGAGGGCTATTCAGATCCGGTAATAAGCCAGCCACTGGAGACTTCCAATAGCTTAGCGAGCGCGATAATTTTTTCTTCAGAGGGCACAGACCGAGCAAGCAGCCAGTCATGCAGCATGGTTTCCGTAATCTGGCAGTGGTCAACCCGTTTGTTAAACACTTCTGAAAATTTTCTGCAGCTCAGTTCAGCGTAGTGTGAATTTTTCAGGGCGAATTTCAGCCTCAGAGCAAATAACTCAGGTGGCTGCTTCAACAGGAGGGCCTCTTGATCGCTCATTTTTTTTCTTGGCCTACAGAAGACAGAGCGATTTCCTCAGCACGCAATACGAGCTCTAATCCGGATTCTATGGAGGAGATGGCATCTGCTGCCATGTTTCTTAAGAATTGATGAATGATGACGTCTTTGGGGCTAGAGTCTAAACATTGTTCGCTATACGAAACGAATCCATTGAGGCTCATTAGCAGGCCTGCTAAATGGCGTGGGCATTCGCAATACAAACTGTAGTCGAGTGTTGATAACGTTTCGAGCTCTTCGGGAGTAAATTTTTTTTCTGACTTGCGCGGATCAGTGGAGCTTGCCATCGCCTTTTGAGAGACTAGATTGAGTGCCTGTGCTATCTCAGTTGGTTTGGCTGGGGACTTAAGGCAATGAATACCCGCGGCTTCCAGGGCAAGGATGGTGGATGAATTGCTAAAGCTGTAAATGACCAGCGAACCAACAGTGTTTAATCCCTTAGTCCAGTGAATGATTTGCTGTGCATGATCTGATTGAAGAGCAGAAAAATTAAACAGCAAAACATCAAACTGTCCTAACCAATGATCTATTTCCAGTGGATCGTTAACGTGATGAGTGATTTCACAATCAGCCAGTGGGCCTTCATGCAAAAGCGCCTTCAAGCCAACAGCATCTCCCACAGTAAGCAGGCGCAGCGGATGTGCAATGTTTTGTTTAGGTGCTGGACTAGGGGTTAGGAAATTCAGATGCTCTGATAATTCGTCGATGCTGAGAGAAGAAAGATTACTAGGCTTATGCCCAACGTCAACCAATGCCTTGATGAGCTTTAGCCGCTGAACTTCCGTAGGAGCATAACGACGAGCGCCACCCTCGGTTCTGTGGGGTTTAGGAACTCCGTAGCGCTGCTCCCAAATACGCAAAGTTGATGGGTTTATGCCCGTGGCCCTGGATACAGCACCTATAGGTATCAATGAACCAAGCACATCCGTTGCGCTGTTTTGAAGTAGTGAATTGCGTGCTGTCATTGCTTTCGTCGAAGTAGTTATCAACTAATCCGATAAGTAGAATTAATGTAAAGCAATGGTTCCACATTAAATAGACAAAAACAATGAATATTTCAAAATATACGAATTATTACTAACTAGATAACCATATACCTACACAAAACTTACTCAATTGAGTGGTGGGATGGTGAGAAAGTTACTCAATTTATATGGTGCGTGGTGTATGGGAGGATAGATGCGTGCAACTAGATTTTTATGATTTGGGATTTTTATTGATTGTGAGATCACGCCCAATTTGTCGGCTATCTTTTTCCAGCTCTTTCATTTTTACGTTAGTTTCTTTTTGCGCGGACTTTAATAGTTCAATTCGCTCGCTCATACCCAACGAGATGGAATGGAGTTTTATATTCTGAGCTGCATTTTCCTGATTTTCAGTTGTAAGTGGCGCGTCGGATTTTTGCGCTGAGGTCGCTGGTGTGATTGCACTGTTAGTGGGTGCAGTAGAGATACTTACCTTGTGCAAGGTTCGGGCTATGGTCGAACCTATGGAGCCGAAGATTGATCGAGGTGTAATTGGGCCAGACGCATCGGCTATCGGACGCGTAATCGTTGGACCAATAGCTGGATTGGAGGATTGTGTCATCGAGGAGCCAGATGCATCCGTCATTGAATGCTGTATCGACGGGCCAGATGCATCAGTCATAGGGTGTGCAATCAAAGGGCCGCTGGCATCAATCATTGAATGCTGTATCGACGGGCCAGATGCGTCAGTCATGCGGTGTGCAATCGATGGGCCGCTGGCATCTAATGATGAATGCTGTATCGACGGGCCAGATGCGTCAGTCATGCGGTGTGCAATCGATGGGCCGCTGGCATCTAATGATGAATGCTGTATCGACGGGCCAATAGCATCGCTCATAGCATGCTGTATCCATAGGTCGCTGCTGTCCGATGATTCGTGGCGTATCGATGGGCCAATAGCATCGCTAACTGAGTGTTGTATCGATGGCCCAATAGCATCGCTAACAGCATGCTGTATCGAAGGGCCACTACTGTCACTAAGTTGATGCTGGATTACAGGGCCAACTCGGGTTTCTGAGTGATGGGAAATTTTTTTCGGATTAGTCTTGGCAAACAGCTCTGAATTACCTCCCGACTTAAACACATCGAAAAATTCTTCGCTACCCAGGATTTTTCGCGGTACAGATGGCGCGGTTTTTTCATTGGGATCGGATTTCTTGTCAGGCATGATGAGGTTGGCTATGTGTGAGGTGTCGTTTGGAGCTCGTTTCGGTCCGTTTTACAATGTAGTCAGAAATTGCGTCTCTGGATACAAAAATCGCATTAAAGTTAAAAAAAAGTTATCACTCTCAAGTTCAAGCATTAATGTGTTTTGCTTGTTTGCCGTATTGTCGCCGAACGGTTACCTGACTGAGAAGTAGTCGCTTGAAACTTACTACGAGTTAGTCGAAGTTCAAAACGCTTATTAAAGGATGTCTGATGCCCATAGTCTCTGCCAGTTTTGATATTGATACCGTCGAATGGCGACGAGTAAGGGATACCAGTTGTGTCGATTTCCTGGTTGATTTTGATTACAGTCTGCTAGGTTATGACGTGGCTACTGGTCGTTTGGATATGCTGCTTCGCTATGGAGAAGGTGGGCATTGCAGGCGCCATCGACATATCGCATCGACGGTCACGCTCGTGCTTGAAGGCGAACAAT
>JAULVH010000322.1:0-8644 GCA_032111105.1 Burkholderiaceae bacterium
TAACGTGCATCAAACTCTGCCATCAAAAAAGGATGATGATAAGCCTGACGACCGAGCATTACGCCATCGAGATGCTTAAGATGTTCGTCAATCTCGCTTAACTCTTTGATGCCACCGTTAATGATGATTTCCAACTCAGGAAAATCTTTCTTTAATTGATAAGCTCGCTCATACCGTAGTGGAGGAATTTCACGGTTTTCTTTTGGGCTAAGACCTTTGAGAACCGCATTGCGCGCATGAACAATAAATGTTTTACATCCCGCTTGTGCCACAACACCAACAAAATCACGTACGAAATCATACGAGTCTATGTCATCAATACCTATCCTATGCTTGACGGTGACATCGATACTTACAGCATCACGCATAGCCTTAACGCAATCTGCCACAAGAGCTGGCTCTGCCATTAGACACGCACCAAAGGCACCGCGCTGCACTCGCTCTGATGGGCAGCCACAATTTAAATTGATTTCGTCATATCCCCACTGCTCACCTAATTTGGCGCTTTGTGCCAGATCATCTGGCTCGCTTCCACCTAATTGCAATGCAACGGGATGCTCTTGTTCATTGAAATCCAAATGCCTGGCCTTGTCACCATGAATAATGGCACCCGTCGTAACCATCTCGGTATACAGCCAGGTGTGCCGCGTAATCTGACGATGAAACATACGGCAATGACGATCCGTCCAATCCATCATTGGAGCGACCGAGATGCGGCGCGGCGGCAGTGTAGTTGAGCGATTCACAGATTAGGTATTTGGTGCAATGCGACAAGCTGCATTGTACCGGCGTCGGGGTGTGACCGACAATTTGCAGTAAAGTGATGGCACTTTGTTTGCGGAGACAGCACGATGTCCATCGATACCTCACACTACTGGATGCCCTTTACCGCCAATCGGCAATTCAAAGCGCGTCCGCGCTTGATGAAAGCCGCCTCAGGTATGTACTACACCGCTGAGGACGACCGTCAGATTCTTGATGGCACGGCTGGGCTCTGGTGCGTCAACGCAGGTCATGCACATCCACTAATTACAGATGCTATCAGCGCGCAAACAAGCACGCTGGATTTTGCACCTCCTTTTCAAATGGGTCATGCAAAAGCCTTTGAAGCTGCCAGCGCCTTGGCACACATGGCACCCGCAGAATTGAATCGCGTATTTTTCTGTAACAGTGGATCAGAAGCAGTAGACACGGCATTAAAAATGGTACTTGCCTACCATCGATTACGCGGCAATGGGCTACGTACCAAATTGATAGGTCGTGAACGTGGTTATCACGGCGTAGGATTTGGCGGTATCGCCGTTGGTGGTATTGCGGGTAATCGCAAGCATTTTGGGCCGGCGTTATCTTCTGTTGATCACTTGCGTCATCCATTAGATATTTCACGTAATGCTTTTTCACACGGCCTTCCATTGCACGGTGCTGAGCTTGCCGATGAATTTGAACAGCGGCTACTCGCACTACATGATCCTGCTACGGTGGCGGCGTTAATTATCGAACCTGTGCAAGGCTCAACCGGCGTCATCATTCCACCTATAGGCTATTTAGAAAAACTACGCGCTATCTGCGACAAATACGGCATTTTGCTGATCTTTGATGAAGTTATCACGGGTTTTGGTCGCTTGGGTACGGCGTTCGCTGCAGATTATTTTGGTGTTATCCCAGATCTGATTTGCTGCGCCAAAGGCTTAACTAACGCGGCCGTTCCTATGGGGGCTGTGATTGCTAAACAATCGATACATGATGTTTTCATGCAGATGGCACCAGAGAATGGTATCGAGTTTTATCATGGCTATACCTATAGCGGCCATCCATTAGCTTGCGCTGCTGCTATAGCAACTATGCAGGTTTATCACGATGAAAAATTATTTGAACGTGCAGCGGGTATGTCGGCTGCATTTGAAAAGGGGGCACATAGTCTCAAAGGTCTGCCGAACGTAAAAGACGTACGCAATCTGGGACTGGTGTGCGGCATAGAACTAGAACCTATCCCTGGCAAACCCACAGCACGCGCCTATGAAGTTTTTGAGCGCTGTTTTTGGGAGAAGAATTTGCTGATACGAACTACGGGCGACATTATTGCGCTCTCACCACCGCTTATTATTAATCAAGAGCAGATAGATACGCTGTTTAGTACCTTGGCTGATGTGCTGAAATCTATGAAATAAATTTTTTATCAGCAAGCATCAATCTACCTATCAATAAAAAAGCGCCCGCAGGCGCTTTTTTATTTTACGGCGCAGTAATTACGCTGCTTCGCGCGATGCCTTTTTGCGTTCGTGCTCTTTCAAGTAACGTTTACGCAAACGTATGCTCTTAGGCGTGATCTCGACCAATTCGTCGTCTTCAATAAACTCGACAGCGTATTCCAAGGTCAGATCAATCGGCGGTACTAAACGAACCGCTTCATCCGTACCTGATGCGCGTACGTTAGTTAGTTGTTTACCCTTGATAGGATTAACAACCAGATCATTGTCACGTGAATGTATGCCGATGATCATGCCCTCGTACACTGGATCATTGTGAACGACGAACATGCGACCGCGTTCCTGCAACTTCCATAATGCATACGCAACCGCAGCGCCATCGTCTTGCGAAATCAGCACACCATTGCGACGTCCTGCCAGCTCACCCTTGCTAGCATCAACCAAACCATAAGCATCAAATACGTGACTCATTAAGCCAGTACCACGTGTCAGCGTCATGAACTCGCCTTGGAAACCAATCAGTCCACGTGCTGGAATACGATATTCCAAACGCACACGACCTTTACCATCGGGTTGCATATCTTGCAGATCGGCACGGCGGCGACCAAGTTCTTCCATAACGCCGCCTTGGTGAGTTTCTTCCACATCGACGGTGAGATTTTCGAACGGCTCATGACGCACACCATCAATCATCTTGAAGACGACTCGAGGACGCGATACGGCCAGTTCATACCCTTCACGGCGCATGTTTTCGAGCAAAATTGTTAAGTGCAATTCACCACGGCCTGACACTTCGAAAATCGTGTCGTCATCGGTAGGCGATACACGCAATGCGACGTTGGCTTTAAGTTCGCGATCCAAACGTTCGCGCAGTTGGCGGCTGGTGATGAACTTACCTTCACGACCTGCCAGCGGCGAGGTATTAACCATGAAATTCATAGTCAAGGTCGGCTCATCGACGGTCAGCATAGGCAACGCATCCGGCGTATCAGGCGCACAAACGGTAGTACCTATACCCAAATCTTCTATGCCGTTAATCAGCACAATGTCACCGGCCCAGGCCTCAGTAACGATTTCGCGTTCCAGACCTCTGAATTTCAGTACCTGATTGATACGCGCTTTTACAGGTGTGGAATCCGGACCATTCATGATCACCACATCTTGCAATGCTTTGACACGACCACGGCTGATACGTCCGATACCTATCTTGCCAACGTAAGATGAATAATCGAGTGACGAAATTTGCAGCTGCAGCGGGCCGTCTGGGTCATCATCACGAACAGGCACGTGCCTTAAGACTGCATCAAACAAGGGATCCATGTCGCCGTCGCGCACATCGGATTCCAGGCTCGCATAACCATTTAATGCCGAAGCATAAACCACTGGGAAATCGAGTTGTTCTTCGGTAGCGCCAAGTTTGTCAAAGAGTTCAAACGTTGCGTTAATGACCCACTCAGGACGTGCGCCCGGGCGATCGATTTTATTGACGACAACGATAGGCTTTAAACCTAAAGCCAGCGCTTTGCGAGTAACAAATCGCGTCTGCGGCATAGGGCCTTCAACAGCATCGACTAACAGCAAAACCGAATCCACCATCGATAACACTCGCTCTACTTCACCACCGAAATCGGCGTGACCTGGGGTGTCGACGATATTGATATGTGTGCCTTTGTATTCCACAGCACAGTTTTTGGCGAGAATCGTAATGCCACGCTCTTTTTCAAGATCGTTGGAATCCATTACGCGGGTATCTACCTGCTGGTTTTCTCGGAACGTGCCTGACTGGCGTAGCAGTTGGTCAACGAGGGTAGTTTTACCGTGGTCAACGTGGGCAATGATGGCGATGTTGCGCAATGCGCGGTCGGTACTGGACATGTGGAAACTTGGATGGTCTGAGGGAAACCCAAGATTTTAACATCTTTCCGTGTCAAAACCGTGAAATTCCTTGGATTTTCAATGAGTTGCACCTCGGATTGATCCCGCCACTCCATGGAACCAATGATGCTGAAAAGTTACTATTTTCAGGAAGTTGCCGCAAAACCCAAGGAAACACGGGTTTTGGTGACCAAGTCCAACCATTAATCTGACGAAAGGCCTGCCTATATGAAAAGCTCTGACATACCCTCACACGTCCGGTTCGATCAGAACCTAACTATTGATAAATTCAAAAGTTTTTTGGGCTCTAAAGCTCTCGACGAGTCCAAGAACCTTTTCACAGGCAAGAGCCATAACGGGATTCTGTTAATGCATCGGTTAACTACCAAGGCCGACACTAAGTTAGCGCGCCTCGGGCATTTCTTTCGTTTGGGTAGCGAGCGAAACAAAGTACGCGAAGAAATTAAAACTCTCTTAAACAAAGAAGGTATCGAGTTGACTGCTGAGATACGCAAAGCATTACCGAGTCGTTTTAGTAACGGCAATGCAACTGAGTTATTGGCAGCTCTCAAGACTGCGCCACATGGATTTCCTGTTGAAGAAGTTTGAGCCAAATAAGATAAGCAAAAAACTAATTTAAGTATTGATCAAGTAACGACGAGAGCTAAACAGGGAGGTTGATACTTTAGAAATCGCTACCTCAGGCAGCCGACACTGAAACCAATCGCTGCGGCGAGAGAACTCCACGTACATCAAGTAGTGCGACACCGAGCAAGGCTGCATCTGCTGCTCGATACACACGAACAAGCGTATTTGTTTCATCCGTTGGATGCGCGTCTTCACACACCATCCCAGGTATGCGTTGACCATGCATAAAACGCTGGGCTAGCTCATCAGTCAAATTAAGCGCTGGCAGATCGGCTAATAAAGCATCCACTGGCAATAGGGTCAGCATGCGCGCAGGATCCGTCAATGCAGTGAAGTCGGGAAGATTAATAGATCGCTGTAAGTCCAGTGTTCCTACACTTGTTCGGCGCAAGGCTGTGAGATGCGCACCGCATCCCAAGGCATTACCTATGTCTTCACCCAGCACACGTATGTACGTGCCTTTGCTACAACGAACTCGAATCTTCACATCAGGCGAAGTAAATTCTAGTAATTCAAGTTCGTAAATAATAATTTCACGCGCCTCGCGCTCAAGAACCACACCTTCACGTGCGTATTCGTAGAGCGGCTTACCATCGCGTTTTAATGCGGAATGCATAGGCGGCACTTGCGTGATGGCTCCACGAAATTGTTGAAGCACTTTCTCTATTTGCTCATGCGTTACAGCTACGATTTTAGTCTCGGTGATTTCACCTTCGGTATCGGCAGTCGTGGTGGTAACACCCAAATGCACAGTAGCTTCGTAGGTTTTGTCGGCATGCAGCAGGTCTTGTGCAAATTTAGTCGCTTCACCAAAACATAAAGGGAGCAGACCTGTTGCAAATGGATCAAGGGTTCCGGTATGACCTGCTTTTTCAGCATTCAACAAACGCTTGGCCACGCTCAGTGCTTGCGTGCTGGATATACCTTCGGGTTTATCCAGCAACAACACGCCATGCACGGGTACACGCTTACGTTTTACGAGGCGATTCATAGCGAAGGGTGATTCTTACTACTCGTCTGCGTCTTTTGCTCGAGTAGCATTGGCTTCGTCGATGAGCTTAGAAAGCGCTGCACCGCGAGATGTAGATGTGTCGTGAACAAAATGTAGTTCAGGCAGGGTATGAATAGACAATCGCTTGCCGAGTTGATTACGCAAAAACCCAGAGGCTTTTTTTAACCCGATTAGCGTATTTTGAACCGAGGTGGGATCGTCTATCAGTGTAGTAAAGAAAACTTTGGCGTGCGCATAATCTGGTGTCAGTTGAACTTCGCTGAGCGTGACCATACCCACACGAGGATCTTTGAGTTCCATCGCAATCAACTCAGCGAGATCGCGCTGAATTTGATCGGCTACGCGTAAGCCGCGGGCGGGGATGGATTTGCTGTGTTTGACCATGGATAGTGAGTGTTACGTCATCCCGGCAGATACCGGGATAACGCACACATTTTCATTACAGCGAACGAGCGACTTCTTGAACTTCGAAGACCTCAAGCTGGTCACCTTCTTTGATGTCGTTGTAGTTCTTGAGTGATAAACCGCACTCAAAACCAGACTTCACTTCTTTTGCATCGTCTTTGAAGCGTTTGAGCGAATCGAGTTCACCTGTCCAGATAACCACGTTATCACGCAGCAAACGAACATGCGCACCGCGCTTTACCATACCCTCAAGTACGTAACAGCCCGCAATCGCACCCACTTTGCTAACCATGAAGACCTGACGAATTTCAACCAGACCCAATGCATGTTCACGCTTCTCTGGCGAGAGCATGCCACTCATAGCCGCTTTGATCTCGTCGATCGCATCGTAAATGATGTTGTAGTAGCGAATATCGATACCACTGGATTCAGCTAACTTACGCGCTGATGCATCGGCACGTACATTAAAGCCAATGATGACTGCCTTGGATGCCAACGCAAGATTGACATCGGATTCACTAATGCCACCGACTGCCGCATGAACGACTTGTACGCGGACTTCCGAAGTAGACAATTTCTGCATCGACGATACCAATGCTTCCTGCGAACCCTGAACATCGGACTTGATGATCAATGCAAGATTTTTGACTTCGCCTTCGGTCATCTGCTCGAACATATTTTCGAGCTTTGCCGCTTGTTGCTTAGCCAGCTTTACATCACGATATTTACCTTGTCTAAACAAAGCAATCTCACGCGCTTTACGTTCATCTGCCAACACCATGACTTCTTCACCGGCGGCCGGCACTTCGGTCAGGCCTTGTATCTCTACAGGTATGGATGGTCCGGCTTCGGTAATCGGTTTGCCGTTTTCGTCCAGCATGGCACGAACACGACCATACGAAGAACCAGCCAACACTATGTCGCCACGCTTTAAAGTACCCGACTGAATCATGATGGTTGCAACTGGGCCGCGACCTTTGTCGAGCTTGGCTTCAATAACTAGACCCTTCGCTGGAGTATCTACTGGCGCTTTGAGTTCGAGAACTTCAGCTTGCAGCAATACGTTTTCCAGCAAGGTATCTATGCCTTCACCTGTCTTGGCTGACACCGTAATGAACGGCGACTCACCGCCGTACTCTTCAGGTACGACTTGCTCTGCAATTAATTCCGTTTTAACGCGATCAGGATTGGATCCTGGCTTATCGATTTTGTTAATCGCAACCACCAGCGGCACACCCGCTGCTTTAGCGTGTGCAATCGCCTCACGCGTTTGCGGCATGACGCCATCATCTGCAGCAACAACCAAAATAACGATGTCGGTCGCTTTAGCACCGCGCGCGCGCATTGCCGTAAATGCTTCGTGACCTGGTGTATCGAGGAAGGTAATCATGCCACGCGGAGTTTCAACGTGATAGGCACCGATGTGCTGAGTGATGCCACCGGCTTCGCCCGATGCTACTTTTGCCCGGCGTATGTAATCGAGCAGTGAAGTTTTACCGTGGTCGACGTGTCCCATTACCGTAACTACAGGCGCACGTGAGAATGTTTCTGCATCTGGATGCTCTACACCAAAATCTAGCAGCGCTTCCGGATCATCCAGTTTAGCGGCGTGCGCCAGGTGACCCATCTCTTCAACAAGAATCATGGCTGTTTCTTGATCGAGTACCTGATTGATGGTGACCATCTGACCGAGCTTCATCAACTGCTTGATGACTTCGGATGCCTTGACCGCCATCTTGTGAGCTAACTCAGCAACAGTAATCGTTTCTGGTACGTGGACTTCACGCACAACGGCTTCTGTAGGCTGCTGAAAATTAGTTTCGCGATCGTCATTTTGTGAATTGCGACGGCCTTTCGGACCTGCACGCCAACCATCGCGTCCGGCACCGGTTGTAGCACCGCGTGTTTTCAGGCCACCTGGGCTGCGTTTTTTAGCCTCATCCTGCCAAGTAGAAGAAACGTTGGCTGACTTAATTGATTTTTTCTCGCCAGGCTTTTTCTCTTCTTTCTTTTCGCCGGGCTTTTTCTCACCGGGTTTATGCAGCGTGCCTTCAGCGCGAACTGGCTCGGGCGCCTTAATAACTTTGCGCGGCGTGCTCATCATTGCTTTGATTTGCGCCACTTCATCAGCTACGGCTTTACGCGCTTGTTCGGCGGCTTCAACACGTGCAGTGCTTTCTATCGCACCACGCAGTGCAGATTCTTGCTCTTCGGCGACTTCACTCGTGGCAGCCGCTTCAGCTACGGCACTTGCAAGAAGCGCCTCTTCTCGTTCAGCTTCAAGTTTTGCTAAGCGCTCTTGTTTTTCCAGCAAATCAGCTTCTTGTCGTGCGATGAATTCAGCTTGACGGCGAGCTTCTTCGTCACGACGCGCTTGTTCAGCTTCGTCGATTACACTTGTTTTGACAGGCTCGATTTCCTGCACTGGCGCAGCTTCTTCGCGTTTGACGAAGGTGCGTTTTTTACGAACTTCTACTTGAATAGTGCGCGATTTACC
>JAULVH010000323.1:0-6758 GCA_032111105.1 Burkholderiaceae bacterium
CTTCATTAGCTACTTGTTCTAAGACCGAAACAGCTAGTTTAAAAACTGCCTGCCCATCCATGGTGAGAAAAGCGGTTCCTGCCACAGCGCCTGCATTCACTGATCCCGGAACACACAAAATATCTGTATGACGGCCATCGGCATGCATACGCGTTGCAAGAATTCCAGGCTCGTCTGCCTGCGTTAACACAACCGCTCCGGCACCATCACCAAACAAGACACACGTAGTGCGGTCATTAAAATCAAGTATGCGTGAAAATATTTCTGCTCCGATTACCAGTGCACGTTTGTGCATGCCCGATCGAATAAAACTATCCGCTACTGAGACGGCATACACAAAGCCGCTACAAACCGCCTGTATGTCCATTGCAGCGCATTGATTGGTGATACCTAGCTTGCGCTGTACAACGCATGCGGTACTTGGAAAACCACCCAGATAATCGGGTGTAGACGAAGCAAGAATGATGAGATCAATATCGTCCGGTTTCAGACCGGCCATTTCTATGGCGCGCTTTGCTGCCTCAGTGGCAAGATCGCTGGCCATGACGCCGGGATCAGCAAAGTGCCTTGAAGAGATACCGCTGCGAGAAACTATCCATTCATCCGACGTTTCCAATCCGCGCACAGCGAGCATCTCTGCAAGCTCAGGATTGGTTACTCGTCGCGGAGGAAGGCAGCTTCCAGTACCGACGATTTTGCTGTACGTAGTCATGCTATTTTCTGTTCTTTATCGGTGTGATCGACCGTCTGCGGCATAAGATTTGCCATCGAAATTTCTATGCGCGACAACACATCATGACGTGCCGCTTCAAACGCGCGTCGAATTGCCCATTCAAAGCCATCCGCTTTTTCGCCGCCATGGCTTTTAAAAACCAAACCACGCAAACCCAATAAGCTAGCGCCATTGTAACGGGACGGATTGAGTCGCTGCGAAATTCGCTTAAGCGCTCGTCGGGCTATCAATGCGCCCAACATATCTATCCAACCCTTACGTAATTCACTGACCAGTACGCCTTTAATTAATCGACCCAAACCTTCAACGGCTTTCAACGTTACGTTGCCAACAAAACCATCACACACCACGATATCGGTAGTGCCTTCAAAAATATCGTTGCCTTCTACGTTGCCGTAAAAATTAATCAAGCCTTTGGCGTGATCTGCTCGCAGTAATTCGGCTGTCTGCTTAACTAATTCGTTACCTTTGATGTCCTCTGCGCCCACATTGAGCAAACCCACTGTCGGGCGTTCGTGCCCTCCAACAGCTGAAACTAATGCTGAACCCATTAACGCAAATTGATGCAGATGATGCGGCTCGCAATCCACGTTGGCACCCAGATCGAGTACGTACGTAGGGCCATCGTTTTGATTGGGAAGTATGGTGCAAATGGCTGGTCGTTCAACACCAGGCATGGTTTTGAGCAGATAGCGAGACACCGCCATGAGGGCACCCGTATTACCAGCAGAAACACAGGCTTGCGCATGACCATCTTTGACTTGAGCAATCGCCAGCCGCATAGAAGAATCTTTTTTGCGGCGCAAAGCGGTTTCCAGGGAGTCGTCCATTTCGACGACTTCGGTGGCATTAACTACAAGGATGCGAGGATGGCTGGCAACGCCCAGCTTAATGAGCTCTGCTTGAATCGGAGCTTCGCGCCCCACCAGAATTAGCTGAACCGAAGGCTCACTTTTTAGAAAAGCGATGGAGGCCGGTACGGTGACCGAGGGGCCATGATCCCCTCCCATGCAGTCGATTGCGAGAGAGATGGTCATGTCAGGGGCAGACGCTGTCTGGCCGGCGTGGGGCCGAAATCATTCATGCGCTGTCATAACGACTAGGCACTCTGGATACAAAAACGGCGCTATGCAGTCCATGACTGTTCACGCCGTAATTGCTGCTTCCAGAAAAATTATTCGTCGTTCTTGGTCTTGAGAACCTTGCGACCACGATAAAAGCCGTTAGGGCTAATGTGATGACGCAAGTGAGTCTCACCAGTGGTCGACTCGATAGCCAATGCCGCAGGGGTCAGAAAGTCGTGCGAACGATGCATACCGCGCTTGGACGGGGTCTTCTTGTTTTGTTGAACAGCCATGTCATGCTCCTAAACCGGACAATTGATAATTTTAACATACAGAGTAGCTTTTATAGCTAGTGATTAACTAACTAATTCGACAACACCAACTACTCCAACAACAACTCCACCAACCAACCATTACCACTCTAGCAATTTTAGCCGAGCAGATTAAATCTACTGTTTCAATTTATTTAATACTGCAAAGGGTGATTCTAAATTGTTATCACCCAACGATAGCGCCCCTTCAGGGCAGACTTCATGTCTAGGCGACAAGGGCAAAGCAAGTAACGCCTCATCTTCGACGAGCGCCAACAGATCCATACTTGAGCTGCCAACAATGACGTCTACGCTCTCGTCGTCCAGCCTTTGTTCGAGTTCCTCTGCCTGCACCTCATCTGCAACCAGCACCAGACGGCTATGAGCATCAATTACCTGAGTAAAAGGCGTCAGGCAGCGCTGACAAACCAAGCTAACCTCGCCGCTGACTGTCATGGTCAGCTGATCCATGCCCTCTGGGTGATGCCCGCCCTGTACAGTCCAACTCAGCTCACCTTGGGGATCATGCAAATCGTCACACAGCCTGGCAAACGTAGCCACGGGTGTCGTTCCGGTAGCGCGCTGTGCAAGTCGACAAAATTCTTGGCCGTTAATAATGTACGCAGTCATAAATCAGTACACTTTAGAAAACCCGTTATGATAACAGGGATTACTGTTGAATTTAATTTGCTGTACGCACTCATCCTCTACAGTTAGCAACGTAGTCAAATCCATGCACAACATCACCCAGCCCCTATCGTCGACTCATGTCATCAATCTCAGCACCGCGCATAATTTTGGCTTCGGGCTCGGCCTATCGTAAAGAACTACTCTCTCGTCTTAATCTGAGTTTCGACGTTGTATCACCTGATATCGATGAAACACCTCTTGCAAACGAGACTCCGGCACAAACCGCTCTAAGATTAGCCCAAGCAAAAGCTGAGGCAGTCGCAAAAGTTTCCGAGCCTTGTTTAATTATCGGTTCAGATCAAGTCGCCACGTTGGATGATGAGCAGATAGGTAAGCCGGGCGACCATGCACGCGCCCTGGCGCAGCTAAAAAAAATGCGTGGTCGTGTCGTGATATTTCATACGGCACTGTGCTTATTAGACAATCGTCCGGTTAGCTCCGCACCACTACAGGTAGATACGGTTGCTACTGCAGTGACCTTCAGAGATTTACCCGACGCGGAACTCGATGCATATCTGCGTATAGAGCAACCCTATGATTGCGCTGGTAGCGCAAAAAACGAAGGCCTAGGTATTGCATTGTTGGAGCGCATACAAAGCGATGATCCGACCGCACTCACGGGCTTGCCATTGATAGCCTTAACACGCATGCTGCGTGCTGCAGGTGTTCGATTTTTTTCTATTTAAAGTTATGAACGGCACACTTTATTTAATTCCCAATTCTCTGGGCCCAGGTGCACTTGATGATGTGCTGCCTGCATCCGTGCGTCACACCACAGCACAGTTGGATTATTTCATTGCCGAGAATGCTAAAACAGCGCGCGCATTTTTAAAGCTGGTGTCAGTAACTCATCCCTTGGCAAAGCCATTACAGGAAATCGAGATTCGTGAATTGAATGTCAAAACTGCGGCCTCTGAACTGCCCTCACTGCTGGCGCCCTTGCTGGCAGGTCGTAATGCGGGATTAGTTTCTGAAGCTGGCGTGCCGGCTGTCGCCGATCCGGGGGCGGATTTGGTGCGGCTCGCACATCAAAAAAATATACGCGTTAAACCTCTGGTAGGCCCTTCATCCATCTTGCTCGCGCTTATGGCCAGCGGTTTGAATGGGCAAAGTTTTGCGTTTCATGGTTACCTGCCTACAGATGCAGGCCTCAGAGGTAACCGTTTGCGTCAGATAGAACAACGCTCGCGCCAAGAAAATCAAACGCAGATTTTTATAGAAACGCCTTACCGCAATGAAGCCATGCTGGAAGCTATCGCAACTCATTGCACTAGCACGACATTGGTCAGCCTAGCTACTGATCTGACATTAGAAACCGAAACGGTACGTACTCAGTCTGCGCAAATCTGGAAGAATGAAATTACCGCCGGACGATTTCCTGATTTCAGAAAAAAGCCGACGGTATTTTTAATGCTGGCAATCTAGGGATAGGCTGGTTTATTGCGTAGTTTATGGCGAGCCTGCTCAGCTGCACAATGCGTAGTCAAATGAAGTCAAATAAAGCCAAGGGTTAGTTTGGCTCCATTTTCCAATAACTATCTTTTTTATTAAATCAGTACTGCTCTGGAAATAATTTAAACCGCGGCAAACTATTAACGCGGTTTCATCCAGTCATTGCTGATAACGCGGGCAGCACCCTCACCGATGGCAGCACCAAATTTTTTCAGTACGCGATCAGAAAGCCCCTCGCGAACGGTGTAGTCAATTACATCCTCGGCTTTTAGTACATCGCGCGCAACGGTATCGACGGTGCCCAATCCATCAGCTAAGCCCAGCGTGATTGCGCGGCTACCGGTCCAAAATAATCCAGAAAAAATCTCGGGCGTTTCTTTAAGACGTTTGCCACGACCTTTACGCACTGCCGTAATAAATTGCTCGTGTATCTCTTTGAGCATGGCCTGAGTAAATTCTTTGTGCTTGGCGCTGTACGGAGAAAACGGATCCATTATTCCTTTGTTTTCACCAGCGGTCATGAGGCGACGCTCTATGCCTAACTTATCCATTAAGCCTGTAAATCCAAAGCTGCTCATCAACACACCAATAGAGCCCACTATGCTGGCCTGACTTACGTAAATTCTGTCAGCCGCTGCGGCAATGTAGTAGCAACCCGATGCGCACATATCTTCAATCACGACATACACTGGTTTATCAGGGTGCAGCTTGCGCAGGCGATTGATTTCATCATTAATGATGGCCGATTGCACAGGGCTACCACCAGGGCTATTCATCTTTAAAATAATTCCTACTGACGCGACATCACTAAAAGCATCATTTAAAGCAGGCAAAATCGAACTCACTGAACCCGTGCTGCTGGCGGAATCAATCTCACCGTCAATTTCAATTAAGGCGGTATGGCGCGAGTTAACTTGCTTGGTCGATCCTTTGAAATCAAATGCAGCCCACACCGCGATAAGAGCCAGTAGGAGGGCAGAAATTCGAAAGAACACGCGCCAGCGACGATTCATGCGCTGATCTTCCAGTAATTCACGAGCTAATTTTTCCAGCATCACATACGGCGGCCCTGCGGGCTCCTGTGGCGGCGCAGGAGGTGTGCTCGCTACAGGTTCTTGCGGCGGCACAGGCGGTGTGCTTGCTGTGGGCTCTTGACCGGGAGTGTCGTCATTCATTAGTAAAATTCCATTCGACGTTTAGTTGGCACTGATTAAAAATAACCGATACATTGCTCGAGTAAGGGGCTGGACTAACCCATAGCTGCGCATGCTGGCTTTAAGCACGAGCAGGTCGCACATAGTCGTCGGGCTCCCAAAAAATCTGGTTGTCACGCTCAACCACTTGTATCGTATGTAACCGACCACCACGGCACGGACCACCCGCACATTTGCCAGTATCAGGTTCATACAAAGCACCATGTGTCGCGCACATCAGATATAAACCGCTGGATTCAAAAAATTCACCCTGAGTCCAATCCAGCTCCATAGGCAAATGGGCGCAGCGGTTGAGATACCCACGTGGCTGTTGACCATAACGCACGACAAAGGCAGTGCAATCTTCTTCATCGACTGTCACCGGAAAGCGTATGCCTTTACCGCCTTCTTCCAGCGACGCTGCTTCGCAAATATAGATAGCCTGATTCATTCCACATACATCCAATAAAAAGACTTAGGGAGATGCTGATTTATTGCGTATTTTATGGCGCGCCAGCGTAGCTGCACGACGCAAGGCCTAGCGTAACCAGGGTTTAGCTTGACCCCGTTCCTCGGGAAATATCTAATCTATATTTAATCAACGCTTACTTAGGCATGCTCATTTAACCATGTATGCAGTTCAGCAACGGTGCCTGCGCAATACAGCGGCGCCAGTGCTTCCAGTTCATGACGCGGATGCGCGCCATAATTAACACCTATGCCAGCAGCACCTGCATTCCCTGCCATGCGCAAATCATGGGTGGTATCACCGATCATTACCGTACGCTGCATATCCTGACCAAGTTCACGAATAATTTCTTGCAGCATCGCGGGGTGAGGTTTAGAAAATGTCTCGTCAGCACAGCGGGTTGAATCAAACAGGGACATCAGCCCAACGGTGCTAAGCGCCCGACTTAAACCCACCCTGGTTTTACCAGTGGCAACAGCTAAAAAATAGCCTTGGCTGGCAAGATCATCCAGCATCTCTTTGACACCATTGAATAATTTTAGGGTTTGATCTTGCGCCAGGTAATGATGACGATAGCGCTCAATCATGCGCGGATAGGACTTGGCATCCAAGTCCGGTAACACTAAATGCATAGCGTCTTGCAAACCCAGACCAATCACATGAGATGCTGAACGATCATCCGGCACCGGCAAACCCAAGTCGCGCGCAGCCGCTTGCATGCTCGCTACTATCGTGGCCGTGCTATCCATCAGCGTACCGTCCCAATCGAATACGATGAGATCAAACTGTTTTCTGGGCATCCGCCTAACTCTTTTCTTTTTATGAATTAATTTATGCAGGGTGATG
>JAULVH010000324.1:0-5533 GCA_032111105.1 Burkholderiaceae bacterium
CTGCCAGATAACGCCACAGCGGTACATGGTGGGCATTAGCCGCTGCTTGCAGCACTGCCATGGAAGTGGCAATGAGTGCGTTACCACCTAAATGTGATTTATTTGGCGAGCCATCTAATTCAACCAATAATTCATCGATTGCTTGCTGATGCACAGCGTTTTGCCCAACCAACACAGGGGCAATTTCATTTTTTACGTTGGCAACTGCTTTACTCACACCATAGCCTGCCTGCGCACTACCACCATCGCGCAATTCAACGGCTTCATGGCTACCCATAGAGGCGCCCGCCGGTGCAATACCCCGACCGAGCGTACCGTCTTGTAGCATCACCTCGACTTCCACCGTAGGACGTCCGCGTGAATCCCAAATACGACGAGCATGAATTTGTTGTATGTATGTGTTCATGTTTTCTTTAAGTACGATAAAAAATTACAGCAGTTAACTGTGCGCGTGGTGACAGAACTCTGGCTTTAGCAAAGGTGCGCATGCGTTCGCGATCCTGTTCACCCAGATATTCAAGCGGTGATTTACCATCGACGCGTGCCAACATAATAGCGGCTAAAAGACGCGTAATCCTTGCTTCTATCTTTGCTGCACTTTCCCAATGAACACCTTGCAGGTAGGCTGAAGAAAAGGCATCAAAACACGCTAAGAATGCCGCTTGCGAAGCGGGCCTCCAAAGACATTTTGCAAGCAGATGGCATAAACAAAACGCCGCATCAAATGCGGGTTCACCGTACCACGCACATTCAGCATCCAAAAACAACGGCCCGTGTGGCCCCGCCAATAGATTTTTAGGACTGATATCACCATGCACGAGTGCGCGTTTGTTATTTGCTGTAACACTAATCAGATCGAGCAAAGCTTCTGCACAATCAGCATGCGCTTGGGCGGCAGCTCCAAAATACGGATCTAGCCGCAGCTGAAAAAAATTCTCATCATTGGCGAAGGCCTGCGCTAGCGCATCATCATCCACCGTAGCGCAATGTATGGCGACTAATCGGCGAGCTACTTCCGCCGCAAATGGAGCATCCGCTATTGCATCGCGTAGCTGCCACTTCCACACGGGATACTGACTCGGCTCCAGCCATGTCATGGCAAAGCAAAATGATGCGCGATCCTCACCCAGAATGACAGGCACGGAGTCCGGTGCAATGCTGGCCACCTGTTTAATCCACGCTAGTTCTGCATGACTGCGCTCTAAGGGTGCGCTCCAGTGCGTTGCCACCTTCAATTCAGGTAATGCTTGCTTGACGCAGAGCGGACCGCGCTGGGTACCTACCCGCATGATGAGCGAGGAAACGCCTCCGACCAGGTGGGTCATTACTGGGTGTTCATCTGCATCGACCAGGCCCATGCGCACGAGCGCGGCCAGAACGATGCGCTCCTCGGCTTGACTGTTCACGAGCGCTTTCTTGTAATGGTTATATGCGTACGGACTGATGACCGTCTCGCAATCAAGCGATAACTATAACCGAGCCCGGTGTGAACTATCGATTTGGGGAGCGCAAGGCCGTAGATACAATCAAACCATCATCGTGATGAAGGCCTGCGCTAGCCGAGTACTTATGACTGAAACAGCATTAACAAGATCACCGTTGTAATCAGCGTCGCTGTCCAGAAAGTGAGCGTTTTGGGATGAATTTTTAGCTTGGCTGAAACAACTGCCGCCGCTGGCGATATAGATGGCTTTAAGGGTGGCATAAAGGATGGCTTTACTGATGACCAAGATGTGGCACGTCGCTCTTTGCCATTCCAAGGACGTTGTGCACGAGCTGCGAGTGCATCCATGGCTTCTTTGTCTAAGCGCCGTTCATTGCGCGCTATCCACTCATCATGCTGACGTCGACGCTGCGGATCAGACAGTACGTCATAGGCGACGGTAATCAGTTGAAAAGTCCGGGTGGCACGCACATCTCCACCATGACGATCGGGATGGAATTTTTGACTTAAGGTTTTAAATGCTGCGCGTATCACTTCGGGTGGGGCATTTTGCGCAACTTTTAAATTGTCATAGTGGGTGTGCAAACGCTTCATACGCGCCTCGACTCGGGTCTTATTGGATTGTGTCCGCAACTACGCAAACGAGTCTTGTACGCGTACTTCACGCTATACAAAACCTCGCTTGCTCTGAACGTTCCCTCAGACTAGACCGAGCCTGTAACTAAGAGTTTGCGCCTGCTCAAAACTGATGTTATGAAGCAGGCTTTAATTTTCTCTGACTAGTGATAAATTTTATACCGCAAAGAAATTAATTCACTCAGGGATACAAAACATTATCGGTATGATTCAAACAAAGCGCTGCGATCTATTTTTGTAATATCTGGAATACCGAGCAAGGCCTGCACAACATCTATCTCTTGCTGAAGTATGGCAATTGCACGCTCTACTCCCGGCTGACCGCCCGAAGCTAAGCCATACAATCCTGCGCGTCCGATCAGGCAGGCACTTGCCCCCATTGCCATGGCTTTAACGATATCACCACCGCGACGTATGCCGCCATCCATCAAGACAGTGGTCTTATCACCCACTGCATCGACTATGGCTGGCAAAGCGGCAATCGCCGAGGGTGAGCTATCGAGTTGTCGCCCACCGTGATTAGACACAATGACCGCATCGGCTCCGTGGTCCTGCGCTCTTTTTGCATCGTCAGCGCGCAATATGCCTTTGACGGCTATTTTTCCATCCCACTCTTTTTTAATCCAGTCGAGATCTTGCCAGGTGACGGAGGCATCAAATGACGAACTCACATGCTGGGCTAAGGTAGTGAATTTACGTGCGGGCGCATCTGGATTATCCAGATTACCGAACGTGAATTTAGGGCCGGTAGCTAATCTAAGTAACCAGCCGATTTTGCTTGCGTAGTCAAAAATATTATCCAGACCTATGCGCGGCGGCACAGTAAAGCCAGTGCGTAAATCACGCTCTCGTGGGCCTGGGACAGGTAAATCCACCGTCACTACCAACACACGCGCACCTGCATTCCAGGCCCGCTGAATTAATGAACGTGAAAAAGCACGATCTTTTTGTATGTAAAGCTGAAACCAAAATTCAGAGCGCGCACGATTGGCTAATTGCTCTATGCTGCAGTTGGAATTAGTTGACTGACAAAATCCCACGCCCTTGGCCTGGGTGGCGCGCGCAATAGCCAGATCACCGTCGGGCCACAATATACCGGCCAATCCGGTCGGGCCAAAAATCATGGGCGAACTAAATGTTTCACCCAACACGTGAACCGCCTGAGAACGCTGACTTACATCCACCATGAACCGCGGAGCAAACCGCATCTTTGCAA
Organism: Burkholderiaceae bacterium; assembly: GCA_032111105.1. GTDB lineage: Bacteria > Pseudomonadota > Gammaproteobacteria > Burkholderiales > Burkholderiaceae_D > Pernthalerella. Next base: position 3,297 of record JAULVH010000324.1, read on the forward strand.
AATCGCCTTCGTTATCTCGTAATGTGAGCTCATCATTTGCAGCACCATCAATAAAACCGAAAACGGAGCGTGGAAGTTTTTTTTGCGCGATAGCACGCAAGTCTTTTAACGTAATTGCCTGGCTGTAGTGCATTGCCCTGTCCTCATATAAGAATTATTGGGTGAGATACCGGTCGTTTATGTCTCGCAACAACCCATATGATACCGGACAAGGATAGGCCGACTGCCCGCGCATTTTATGGCTCCCGAACAGAACAAGGCTGTAGCACCGCAGTCCAACCAGTCATTGTTGGGAGAGCTGAATGCACATGCACTGGATAGTCGTGGCTGATTCGAACCGCGCACGAATTTTTCAAACAGGTGGAGATCTGGATGATCTGGTTGAAATCAAGGATTTATTAAATCCCAAGGCACGTCTTTCTGACGCAGAGTTGGATCGTGATGCCAAGGGACGTTTTTACAGCACCGCACGAGGCACTCGCGGTCATACAGCTGAGCCACGCACAACGCATGAAGCTCAACAAGCAGATAAATTTTCGCGTGAAGTGATGCGGTATTTAGAGCACGCCAATGAGGATCAACAATTTGAATCTCTTGTCGTTGTCGCTCCGCCTGAATTTTTAGGTTTACTCAGACGTCAGTTAAATAGACAAGTAGAGAAGAAAATTCGCCGTCAGTTAGCGATTGATATTGCAGGATTGAAGGCGCCGCAGATACGTGATTATCTGAAGCATCATATGCACTGATTTTTTTCTGCTCACCCTGAAATTGGCCGATTAGTTAGTCCATAGACTTGCGTATATGCAGAGAGCAGTTTTTCGTAATACTCGAACACATGCCGGATCGGATGGGTCGCGGATCATACTGTTTATAGAGAATCCAAAAGGGTCAGGCCAACGTTTGCCCTAAAGCTCTATCAATCCGTGTCTAACAGCAATCAGTGCCAGCTCGGCCTGATTGGCCACGCCCAGTTTTTGTTTGATGTTGTATAAGTGCGTGCCGACGGTACGCGGTGAGATGTTGAGCATCTCGGCGATCTGATTGACTGATGATCCTTTAGCGAGTTGAATAAACACACCAAATTCTCGTTCAGACAGAACTTCAATCGGACTTTTCTCGCCGTTGAATTCTTCCAAGGCCATGCGCTGAGAAAGTTGGCTGTCGATGTACATGCGCCCCTCACTCACTTGACGAATGGCATGCATGAGTTCGTCTGGCGCACTGCGCTTGGATAGATAACCCAGCGCACCGGCCTTGAGCATGTAACGTACATAACTAGGATCTTCATGAGAAGACAGACCCAAGATGCGCGCCATTTTGTCTCTGGCCACAATGCGACGCGTAGCTTCCACACCCATGGTGCCGCCCAAAGATATATCCATCACTATCACATCTGGTTTGGCTGTGGGTATAAGTTGATAGGCCACTTCGGCTGACTCTGCCTCGGCAACCACACGTATGTCTTCCGTCGCATCTAGCAACATTCGAAATCCGTAGCGAACCACGGCATGATCATCAACTAGCATCACATTGATAGGCGTTTTCATTCGTTGCTACTTTCTTGACTACTCTGCTTCAATGGAAAAATAACGTTTACTTCCAACCCACCTTCTGCCGATGGTTTGAATTCAATGACTCCGCCATAAGATCCTGCACGTTCCTGCATACCCCGAACTCCATAGTGACCATCACGACTCAGTATTTTGGCACCTATGCCATTGTCTGCAATCGACAAATGTAGCTGCTCGTCTCTCACATCCATAGACACACGGGCACGAGTAGCCTGTGCATGGCGAATAATATTGGTGACGGCTTCCTGGACTATACGGTAAGCCGATAATTCAAGTTCATCATCGATGACAGGTATCTCGCCATTGACCGTCAGATCAAATTGTATCTGCGGATTATTTTGCTGACTCTGCGTTAAGAGGTCACGCACGGCATCAATTAGCCCCATGCCTTCTAGCTGTATCGGACGCAAGCGGGGAATCATTCTGTGCATGGCATCTGATGTCAAACCCGCCGTATCAAACAGCATCTTTGCATGTTGCTCCAAAGGGGTTCCAGTGACGTCTTTATGCTGCATCAGTGATTTAGCGATACTGCGTATCGCTGTTAACGATTGGCCTAATTCGTCATGCAGCTCACGCGCTAATGCGGCGCGCTCTTCTTCTATGCGCGCATGCAGTAATTTTGTGAAATCTCGCTGCGCATCTAGTCTGGCCTGAGCTTCGGCG
>JAULVH010000325.1:0-4085 GCA_032111105.1 Burkholderiaceae bacterium
GTACACCCAAGTCTTTGGTGATTGGTTGTGCGATATGGCTGCGCAAGATGAAAAATTAGTCGCTATCACACCTGCCATGCGCGAAGGTTCAGGCATGGTGAAGTTTGAACAGAAATTCCCTGATCGTTACTACGACGTAGGCATTGCAGAACAACATGCAGTTACGTTTGCAGGTGGTATGGCCTGTGAAGGTTTAAAACCTGTCGTGGCGATTTACTCGACGTTTTTACAGCGGGGTTACGATCAGTTGATACACGATGTCGCTCTGCAAAATCTGGATGTGACATTCGCGCTGGATCGCGCTGGTTTGGTGGGTGCCGATGGAGCTACTCATGCAGGTAATTACGACATGGCGTATTTACGTTGTATACCCAATATGGTGGTCATGGCAGCGAGCGATGAAAACGAGTGCCGCAAAATGCTCACCACCGCCTATCAGTATCCCGGCCCCGCAGCGGTGCGTTATCCGCGTGGTGCAGGTATAGGTGCTGCGATAGATCCAGAATTGAGCAGCATAGAAATAGGTAAAGGTGAAATTCGCCGTCAAGGTAGAAACGTAGCGATACTGGCGTTTGGCACCATGCTGGTGCCTGCACTCAAAGCTGGCGATACACTCAACGCAACGGTAGCTAACATGCGGTTCATTAAACCATTGGATACTGCATTAGTTGCTGAACTGGCTGCTAATCATGATTTGATCGTCACGGTTGAAGAAGGTAGCGTGATGGGTGGCGCTGGCTCGGCAGTAGCTGAGGCACTAGCTGCCGCCGGTATAGTCAAACCACTGCTGCAGTTGGGCTTGCCTGATAAATTTATTGATCATGGCGATGCGCCACAATTACTCGCTCAATGCGCTTTAGATGCAGCTGGTATTACAGCATCAGTAAATCAACGCCTAAACACAGCTGAACTACGATTGGTTGCTAATAGCCGCTAATGAAAAGTAGCGGTGTATCTTCCGCAGATAAGCCGCTCGTGTCGTTGTATCTAGTCAATCGCTTGTTTGCGTCTGTCGCTGGAAATAATTAGTTTATCCAGCGGCAGACGCAGCGCCCTAGCGGTTGGTGCAGGCCCAAATCCCAGTCTTCCCACCCAAACGACACGATCAGTATCTGTGTCAATAATTTCCCTGAGCGTCCTTCGTATCGATGAGGCTTCCTGAAGCTGATCGGTAAGCGTTGTAAATGGTACGTTCTCGCTTACGTAGCGTGCAAATGAAGGTAGGGCCATTTCTGGTTGCTGCCATAAATCTAGTTTTGTGGCGGCCAGCCATACGCGTTGGGAAGCTTTTCCGCTATCGATGAAATCCTCATCGGTTTGCGGTTTTTGATCGCGCAACATAATCATGTGTGCGCCACAGGAAAGGGCTGTCCATCCGTCTAGTTGTAAAGATGTCGGCCACGCTGCGCCAAGATAACGATTTAAAAACTGTACGCGCTCCCAGCTACTGAGTACTGCACGCATCATTTTTAGATTAATGCGTCCCGGTCCGAGTGCGGCATCTGGGATGCGATCAAGGCTGTATTGAGCATTCCACTCGATAATTGATTTGTGAACGGGGTAGGCCTCGGGAATTCGTAAACGTATACGGGTCGTTTGGAGTATGAGTTTAGTCATCTGTATACGCTGCAGAAAAGATTCCATCCAATGAATGGAGTAATTTTTTCCAGCGGCTAGCTGCAGACTTTGTTTTTGATTATGCGTCAGTCTGCGCATCGATAGCGGCCTGCGTTGAACCGCGCGGCGGGGTATTTCAAAAACCAAGTGATCTAGTTGTATCGTTGAATCCGGCGAGAAGCTGATATCTAAAGCAAATAATTTTTGCTTAGGCTGTTGCATAGGTTGAGTGTGCATGTGACAGCCTTCCGAGGTGGCTGCTAATTCCATAGTTTGTAGCAAAGCTCCAATAGCTAATAGTGTATTTTGACCATGGAGATCGTATACGCAATTTTCCTGAGGATATTGAATATGCACCACAAGACGGTAATCATTAATGATCTCAAATCGCCATGGTTGAGTGTTGTCTCCACTAGGCGCCCATCTGGCTAGATTAAGAATTCGAATCACTGGAGATTCGTTCATGGAAATTTTATTGGTGAGTATTAAGGATGCGGCGTAACACAGTCATACGAATTTTTTGGAGTGGATTAGCATTCCCCATAGGTAGCCAGGTACGCTTAAATTTTCCTAAATAGGCGTCGAAGTGAAGCCCATGGGGAGCTGTAGTTAGTTTTCCTCGGCGCAGTAAAATTTTAATCGCCTCAGTTGCCGCAACCCCTGCGCATAGGTAGCAAGCCATTGATGTCGATGGACCAGCGCCTTTTTCTAAATTAACGTGGCTAGGATCTGCCAGGTAGCGATGCATAAGCGATGGTGCAAGGCCCACTAAAAATAGCAATGCTTTTTCTGAATCGGGATGATTTTCCCATTGAAAATAGGTTTTAAAATCCATTTCTCCCGGCATGAAGCATAACCAAGCGGCTCCCATGCCTAGCGGGGCGGCTGTGATTGCAGGTACTCCTAACCTTGAGCACGTGGCGTATATTTTTTCGCGTATGTCGAATGCAAAAAAATCTATTCCATCAATGTATACATCGGCTCCTTTAAGGAACTCATCAAGCGTGGCTGCACTCAAGCCCTGTCTATAGGCTTCAATTTTGGCCGTTGGATTAATAGCATTCACCATAGCCGCCATCGTGTCGCACTTGGATAAATTTAATGTGTCTACAGTTGCGCCCGTTTGACGATTAAAATTTACTAATTCAAATTTATCATAATCGGCAATACGAAAATTTCCAACGCCCATGCGCGCGAGTGCTAATAAATGATGGCCGCCGACCCCACCCATACCTCCAATGGCGACCGTAGCATTTCTTATTGTGATTTGTTCCGCTTCCGTCACCCATCCTAAGTTACGCGAGAATGCTTGGGCGTAATCAAAATTTTTATGATTCATTTTTATTGTCCTGGCTTATTAGAGAAGGTTATTTTTTTGCTTGTATACACTCATGCGATGCATGATTCCTTCAACATCTTCCCAAGGAATAAAATGACGAGCGAAACGTCTTATTGCTATGGGTAATGGATTTGCATCACGATTTCCTCTGAGCGGGTTTTGCCATTCATTTTTTAACAATTGCCATCCGCTGTCCCAGTCAAGACCGATGAGTGCGCAAGGTATATTGACTCTCTCGCACCAGGTTTTTTCAACAAGCACTGCAAATCCCAGACTTTTCCAGTAATCGACATGTCGATGAGCAATCTCTATGACGATGAAGGGTTTGTACTCCCACAAAAAATTTGCGCATAGGACAATGTAGCTAAACAAAGCCGCTAGCGTGATCCGCCCTGTGCTGTTAGTAGGCTCTGATGCGACCGCTAGTTGACCTATCTCGATTAGGCATTTCCCCCTACTGCGTAGTTCGTTTAGATAATTTAAATGAAGGTGGTCAGCATTAAGGCTGCCATTAGGATGATCCAGAATTAGAGAGCAGGTGCCCGCGGCTTGCTCGCCTTTCATTGCCAGTAAAGTGAGGTGACGTATGTCGTCTATTCTTTTAGGGGCATTGATAAAATCCGTATCGTAGCCTTGTGGTTCATACTTGCTACGTAATATTTCATTAGCCGCATGTTTAAGTACTGGGGTATTGGCGACTTGGATGGTGACGTTTTCTGGAATATCGAGTCGTAATTTTCGAAATTTCTTTCGTCGCTCTGTAAGATTCAACGGTAGCGTGGCAGTCGGACTGGCGCACGATATAACTCCCTCAAAGCGTGGAAGCGATGTAGGTATCTGATTTGTTGGCTGACGAGTCGCTAAATCTAAATCGATAAGCGATGGTGTTTGTGTTGGCGTATCAGGCATGCATGCTGAGTAGCCATCGTGTGCCAGTGGTTCCTGGCACGATGCACTAACTCAGGCGAGTCAGTGCATGGTACAAATTACGTTTTATTGCGTCCTTTTTCCCACAACACATCAGAGCCGCCTGCAAAGCGATTTAACACGCGCGACAAAACAAACAGCAAATCTGAAAGACGATTTACAAATTGTCGTGGCTGATGATTTTATGCTTCGTCTTTACCCA
>JAULVH010000326.1:0-6918 GCA_032111105.1 Burkholderiaceae bacterium
TCTTGAAGTACATACAACGATGCCAGCCGCAAAAGATCGAAGTGGAGTCTACAATGTCACCGAAAGCGGCCTTGAATACAAACATCTAAAAGCTGAACCGCCAACTCCACGCGACGGTGAAGAATTCCTCGAGCGATTTCGGTGAGTCGTCGAGAGAGAACACAAGGACGTACATGAAGGTTGTTTCACTAAATGTCTTTTGTTTTTCAGGGAAGGGCTTGAGCTCAACATTTTGCAGCAAGAAAACGACGAGTTGGTTTTCGAATTGATTGGTTGCGATACCTCCTTCGCAAACGCGCTCCGAAGAATCTTGTTGGCCGAAGTCCCCACGGTCGCCCTTGAATACGTTTACATGTGGAACAACACCAGTTTGATTCATGATGAGGTATTGTCGCATCGTCTGGGGCTTGTTCCGTTGAATATTGATGCTCGATTGTTCGACACGATGGAAGAGGGCGAGGATGCCACAGATCGCAACACAGTCGTTTTTCAGATGGAACTTACGGTATTTGGTACGGATCAGAATCAGTCGAGACTACTGTTTATGAATCAGCGTATCACTGGTACTCGGGTTTGCTGAGCGACGCGGGATATGAGCGCGAAGCCGTAATAGCGGAACGCACAATAGTATCTGTCGCGTGTGCTGCGACCTTGCTAGATTTTCGAAAAGCAGCGCGTACATTCCACGAGCTATTACATCCTTCCGATTACTCGTACACCCAGAGCGTGGGTGTGCGCATACATCGAGAGGGGCACCCAGGGCTAATCATTCAATCAGTGCGCCGTCCTAACGGAGAAAATTTTGCCATATTTAATCCCGCGGTACTGGCAAACCCAAGAGAGATCAGTCAACTCACTTACAGGTTGGATGGCAATTCCATCATCGTCGAGAAGCAAGTCGGAAAGACGTGGATGACGTTGGATGTAAATGAACTGAACAAATGAAAAGTAAATCAAACATGAATAAGTCTTCTAAGACAGTAAGTCACCAGCAAATGGTGAACAAAATGGTCAAAGACCCCGCGGTTAAAGCAGAGGTAAAAAAATTCAATCGAGAAGAATTTGCTATTTTGGACCAGATTCTCGTGGCCAGAAAAGAGGCTGGTCTCACTCAGGCGCAGGTAGCCAAACGAATGGGTACCTAAGCCCCAGCGGTAGCCCGACTAGAAAGCGCTTTGTCTACGGGCAAACACTCACCCAGCCTAAGCACGCTAAGAAAGTACGCTGCCGCGTTAGGTAAGAAAGTTGAACTCCGGCTGGTGTAAGTAAATACATTGCTCAGACTAATTAGAGGGTAAGGCTCGCCATCCAAGAAGTCGACACTACGCAATTGCAGCTCATGGCCAGCCATCAAAGCGCGGCCTTTTTGGCGCTATCAAAATCACAATAAATCGATAAACCCCAGCAAAATCAACCTATTACGCGTAGTGTTAGGCGACGGTTTCACCACTGGAACACTACTTGCTCACAGCACCTGCTGTACAGATTTCCAACAGCGTGCTTCGGGACCCCTATGCCCAGCAATAACAACCCTAGTTTTTTCGCCAAAGCCAGCCTGGTGCTGATGCTTTGCGTACTATTTTTGCATGCGCATTCTGCGCAATCCATGAGCTTAATGGAGGCCTACAAGGCCGCCCTGATGCACGACCCTATTTATCGTTCAGCCCAGCATGAAAATGCCGCCGGCCAGGAAGCACGCGATATCGGCCGTTCAGCCATGTTGCCCTCGGCGGGTTTAAGTTACGGCTACTCGAGCAATTCAGCCGAACTCACACGCAATGGCAGCACCGACCCTCTGCGCTATGACAGCAAAATGTTGTCCGTCACCGTAAGGCAGCCCATATTTAGTCTGGATGCGTTGGCACGTTACAAACAAGGTGCAATTCAATCCGATTACAGCGATGCAGTGTTTGTCGCAAAATCACAAGAATTACTTGTTCGATTAGTTGGCGCTTATCTCGAAACACTTGCAGCAGGCGATCAGTTGCGGCTACTAACTGCGCAGCGCGATGCATTAGTCGAGCTACAAGAAGTTAATCGCAGGCGGTTAGATAAAGGCGAGGGCACTAAAACCGAAGTACTCGAAACGCGTTCGCGTGCCGAGCTCGCACAAGCACAACTACTCGAAGCTAAAGACACGCACGACAATGCCATGCGCAAGCTGCGCGCCATCATCGGTAAAGACATAGATAGCGTACGCACACTACCTAAAACTATGTCCGTGTTTGCCTTGCAGCCCGTTAGCATAGAAGAATGGGAAACCCTCGCCCGAGAAAACAATCCCTTCGTACGAGCAAGACGTTTGCTTGTTGATTCATCTGAGCAGGACGTCAAAAAAAATCAAGCAGGCCATTTGCCGCGCGTGGAATTAGTCGCCTCGCACAGTCGCAGTATTTCCGATTCTGTACTGCTCTATAACCAGCAGACAGTTGTTAATTCAATTGGTATACAACTCAACCTGCCAATTTTTTCTGGTGGGGCTACGTCTGCCAGTGTGCGCCAGGGTGCTGACTTATTAAGTAAATCGCGCGCTGATCTTGACGATAGCATCAGCAATGCGCTCATAGAAGTACGACGTCAATACAATTTATTAGTGAGCAGTCAGGCGCGTATAGATGCCTTGTTTAATGCTGAGAGTTCAGCGCAAGAAGCATTCATTGCTATGCGCAAAAGTATTATTGGTGGCTTACGCATCAATGTAGATTTACTCAATGCACAGCAGCAGCTGTATTCAACACAACGGGATCTCGCTCAAGCGCGCTATGGATATTTGCTGGCGTATATGCGTTTGCATGATGCGGCCGGCATGCTCACAGAAGAATCATTAAAAAAAATTGATCGAGAATTTTTAGTCGTAGCTGATATCTCGGTTGATGTGCCCCTAACAGCATGTACAGGTGCACGGCATGCGCATTGCAAAGCTAAACCTTCTGAAGTTTTTACCAACGCTGCGCTGGAAAGAGAGCAGACCCAGGTAGCCGTATCGGATCCGAATGCGATAGGCGATGAGGCAGTGCTTTGGCGCGCTAATAAAAGCGGTAAGAAAAAATCGTCGCGTAAAACCAAAAAAGCCAAATAAAAACGTGCGGTCCGAAGCCGCCACGCACCAGTAGCGTGATAATCCGCGATATCAAAACCTTGCAATGAGGGCTGCGCTGTGGGATTCGTCCGTAAGACCATCACCTTCACCGAACAACAAGACAGCTGGATAAAAACACAAATCATTACGGGGCATTACAGCAGCTACAGCGAGTTCATCTGCGCGCTGATAGTGCGTGAACAGGAGCGATACGCTGGGCTAGTTGCCGTAAGCGCAGCCCTTGTCTCGGGTGAGATCAGCGGTGATCCTAAGTATTTTGATGCTGAAGTGTTCAAGCAAAACATTAGTGCGACACATCACTTAAATAAACTTGAAGATTTCGAGTTCAATGCCATCGCCGATGCGCGCGCCAATCAGGCAGTCATTAAGGTGAGCTTAGATGATTTATGACTGAGCATTCCTTTAGGGGCACCAAAAGCAATAGTGCAAAACAGATGCTGCTGGCTAAAATCTCCAGGTAAGCGCTAGCGGGTGCAGGCATGTCGAGCGGGCCTGACTAGCTTTAGCCTCAGCGGAATAACATTATTCACTGCGCAGTAAATATTATACTTTCGTCGAATATTAGATAGATTCAAGCTATTTACTGGCCAGTAAACAAGGCATAGCCACTCATGATTGCGTCTACCCATAACGACCGACAGTTAATAGAGCGCTTCATTGAAGCTCTAAGTGAGCTGCCCGAAGTGGAGGCTGGCCATGGCAATAGCGAGTCAGCCAGCCAGCAGGGCGACCGTAATCAAGAATCACACGTCGATCTGCACGTTGCTGGCAAATCGTTCACATTAAATATCAAGGCCAAAAAGGCCGTTTTCCCCCGCGACGTTCGGCTAGCGATCTGGCAGTTTCGCGAGGCGAGCCTTGGACGCCCAAAAGGGCGCGCAGAAGAATCTTTGTCCGTTCTAGTCGCAGAATCGATTTCCCCCGGCGCAAAGGAATTGCTCAAAAGTGAAGGCGTAGGTTTCTACGACAGTGGCGGCAGCCTGTACTTGCCAGCGCCAGGCGCCTATCTGTATATCGACAAACCGCCGCCCAAGGCCCTCGCTAAATCAGCCCTCGGGTTGTTCTCAGGGAGGCGTGCACAAGTCCTGCATGCGCTACTCGTCCGGCATCAAGTATGGTTTGGGGTAACCGATCTGGCAAAGCTAGCAATGGTATCGGCTGCTACTACTTCACAAGTGTTGACCGAACTTGAGCATTACGATTGGCTTGAAACGCGTGGGCAAGGACCAAGCAAGGAACGTCACCTTCATCAGCCCGCAGCTTTGCTAGATGCGTGGACCAAACAGATCGCAGCAATTGGTGCTCCAACTTTGCGTCGTTACTACGTCCCGGCCATCAAGGCCGACGAGTTGGGTATAAAGTTCGCTGAAATATTTAACGTACACAACGTTCAATACGCCATCAGCCACGAGCTGGCGGCGCAGTTCCAGACTCCGTTTTTATCCAACGTTTCGCAAGTGCGTGCAGTGGTGTTGACCGGCGCAGATACCGCAGCAGCAATCAACGCACTTGGGGCGAGAGTTGTTAGCGAGGGCTCCAACTTGGCAATCATCGAAGCCAAGTATCCAGGCGAACTGTTATTCCGTGAGCGTGTTGGTGACCTATGGTTGGCCAGCCCTATCCAAATCTATCTTGATCTACTGCGTGGCGAGGGCCGATCAAAAGAAATGGCAGAGCATTTTCGCAAGGAAAGAATAGGCTTTTAATGACAAAGCCGGCAACTCGTAATGGCTATAGCGACCAGTGCACATTGGACTGCGAACGCGTACTCGTGACCCTGCTACGTGGTCTTGGACCTTGGAAGGATTCCATCTACTTGGTTGGCGGGCCAGCGACGTAATTGAACAGCTACTCGCAAAAATTGGATAAGGGGGGCTGAGCTCTTCGCCCTATCGCGAACCGACAACTTTGCGCGCACCTGCGGCACGTTACGCGCATGCACCTAGAAACGTTTGGTTGTTTACAACCTTGCCTTGATATTTGATATTGGTTTTAGCTGTCGCCGATTAGACTTTCAGCAGGAATCCCAAGACCTCTGTGCAACCTTCGAATCATTGGCAGGGTCAGCGGACGTTTCCTGGAAAGCACTTCATAAACTCTGTTTGACCTTCCTATCATCGGCTCGAGGTCTTTTACTCCTAGACCTGCTTGCTCCATTCTGAATTTGATAGCTTCTATCGGATCGGGCGGATCGATGCTGTAATGTTTGGCTTCATACGCTTCGATCAGCATCACCATGATCTCGAAGCGATCTGCTTCCATCGAGCCCGGCTCTGGTTCAGCATCAAAGAAGGGCGCGACCGCCGCCAAGGCAGCCTCATAATCTTGCTCAGTTCGAATTGGCTTAATTTCCATCTGATCAATCTCCTACTTTAGTGGCGTCGATCCTGTCGTATTCTGCATGAGTGCCGACAAACTTGCGCGAATTCGCCAGCATCGCATCTAGATGCTGTATTAATTGAGCCGCATACAAATTGAGATCGGCTTGATTCTCTTGTGGCGGCGTAGGGTCAACACCATCGGGTGGTTGATGCCACCAGAGTAGGTTGCTATCCGAAATAGTGAAGCGACCTAAAACATGCGAAAGTTGGTTAAATCGTTGTACCAGCACCGCGTCCGGCATATCCATGCTAGCCGCTTCATTAAAGTGATAAACAGATGCATCAATAAAGTAGTCGCCTGCGCGGCACGCCACATGGCCATCCCAACCACCCCCCGGCCCAGGCTTGGAGCCTAAAAAGCCCAGGGCAATGCAGTCATCCGGGCGCGATAGCCATATCTGGCAAGGCATAAGTTCACTATGAATAAAGTAGTGAGAGAGGACTATTTGAATCAAGCGTGCATTAAACACGCAAAAGGTTCTGTACTTCTTCGGCACGACTTCGTAGTACTGTCGAGTGAGGAGTTGCAAAAACCTTAATTTTATTTCGTCAGAATTCATTTCCCGCCAATTCTCGATACCTGTCACCCGCCCGACGTAACACCGGGTATCAAACTTGCTAAAGCAGCCGTGTAGACGAAAAAACGCCGGTATCCGACGTTCTTTCGACATGGGCTGTGGGCGTTAGTTGCGCAGTAGTTGCGCAGTCCTTGAATTAACCAGCAAAAAAATTAATCGACGTAAATCGGAGCAGTGGAATGAGCCGAACAAGCGACGTATCAGCACCTTCACTACTAGAAAACGTAGTCAGGGAGCAGTCGCGCTATTTCAAATGGGCCGCGCTGATCAGTATCCTGACCAGCCTGCTGGCTATTACTCCCACCATCTACATGATGGTGGTGTACAACCGCGTCGTCACCAGTAGTAATGAAACCACCTTACTCATGTTCTTAATCTGCGCGATAGGTTTGTACGCGTTGATGGAAATCTTAGAATTAGTCCGCACACGTTTATTGCACGTTGCGGGTTGGCGTATCGATCATGCCTTGCGCGATCGCCTACATGATCAAAGTTACAAAGCCAGCCGATTACAAAAACCGGTAGGTACACAGCCGTTTACCGATATGCGTCAGGTGCGCGAATTTTTAGGTTCGCCCGCAATAGGTGCGTTGCTTGATAGTCCATCGTCACTATTATTTTTAGTGGCCATTAGCGTGATGAATCCTTGGCTGGCGGTTACATCATTATTTATTGCGCTTTTACAAACCATCATCGGCGTACGTACCGAGAAAAAAACATTACCCGCATTAGCGCAAGCTACGAGTGCGCACATGCAAGCGCAAACAAATTTGTCAGGCTTACTACGCAACGCGCAAGTCGTCTCAGCCATGGGCATGAAAGACGCACTCTATAAACGCTGGGTTACGTTGCAACGCGT
>JAULVH010000327.1:0-5018 GCA_032111105.1 Burkholderiaceae bacterium
CGGGCGTGGTCTTAAATCGGGTAGCAATACTCTCTATGCGCTCACGAGCTGCTGTTACTTTGTGAGCTGTCCAACTGGATAAGGCCTTAGTCCAATTCGACAGATTTTCTTTGAATTTTTCCGCATTAGATTCAGGCAGTAGTATTTGCGTAGTCGGGCTGCCTGTGATTACCGGACGATTAAATTGTGGATTGAGCGCCCTGAATTCTTCCATAGGCAATTCAGCCAGTTGAGCAGCTAATTTGACATCGATATCGCGCGTCTTTTTAATTGATACAAAGTAGGGCTGGTTCTCTACTACGGGCAGTTTGATGCCGTACTGAGCCGGAGTAGCGATAATATTTTTTACCGCTTGCAGCTTAGGATAGTAGTTACGGGTTTCAGCGGGCATAAATGCTGACAAGCCATTGAAATCTGTCGGCCGCCCAGCAGCTTCCGCTTTGGCGATGGCGCGTGAGACCGAGCCTTCGCCCCAGTTATAGGCCGCAAGAGCTAGTTGCCAGTCGCCGAACATGCCGTAGAGTTTTTGCAGATAATTTAATGCGGCATTAGTGGAGGCAAGTACATCGCGACGTTCATCGCGAAACGCATTTTGTTTCAGGTTGTAGTCGCGGCCTGTGCTGGGTATGAACTGCCACATACCCGCTGCTTTTGCGCTGGAGAAGGCCTGGGGATTAAATGCAGACTCTATGAAAGGCAATAATGCGATTTCAGTAGGCATTTTGCGTTTTTCTAATTCTTGAACTACATGAAATAGATAGCGTGATGCGCGCTGCGAAATGCGTTGTAAGTATTCTGGACGCGAGCTGTACCACGTGGTTTGTGTGGCAACTAATGGATTGTTGAGATCGGGAATTGCATAACCTTTGCGAATTCGTTCCCAAAGATCAAAATTTTCTATTGGAATATCTTCCAATTGCACTGCGTAGTCGGTTGGAAGAGCCATGCCGTCGAGGCCTATGGGTTCACGCTCGAAGTCTTTAATTATGTCACTGCGCTCTGCCGCCGTAGAGGAGGGTGCGATGGTGATGTCGTTGCCACAGGCGATAGAGGACATCAGTGAGAACACGCAAAAAACTGCAATGTTCCTGAGCTCTACGAATTGGGGGTGACGCATAGGCCTGGGAAAGGTCAGCAAAAGTATCAGCAATCTAGCGAATAAGCCTGGTTAGGCTGTACAGAGTCGGATGTGGCGAGGACTTGCACGGTGTAATCGGAGCACGCACTTGACTAGGAGGTCTATGTCAGAGGCTGCCTGAGTTTCATCGTCGGTGATCAAGGGCAAAGACGATATATGTAATAGGGCACCAGTGTAGTTAAGGAAATGAAAGCTCGTCAAGGGAAATGTCAGCAAATGTCAGGATAAGCAGTGACACTTTGCTAACGATACGGGCTGCGCACTCTCAGCGAAAAGAATTTTTCCACTCTCTTAATGCCGCGAAGGCGGCCACTGGTTCAGATTGGCTTAGCCGTCCTTCATGCTGCAAGGTCTTGATAATGCTTGGCTGACGGTAGCGTAGAAAGGGGTTGGTTAGTTTTTCTTCACCTAATGTTGAGGGCACAGTCGATACGCCCTTTGCACGAGCAGCCTGCGCTTGCTTAAGCCGTTCTAGTAACACAACATTGTCAGGCTCAACTGCAACGGCAAAGCGCAGATTAGATACCGTATATTCATGCGCGCAGTAAACTTGGAAACTATCTGGTAAAGCAGCAAATTTTGCCAGCGAGTGCGTCATTTGCTCGGCTGTGCCTTCGAATAATCGGCCGCAGCCACCTGCAAACAAGGTATCGCCGCAAAACAGCCAGTGCTGATCATGTTCAACGTAGGCAATGTGGCCAGCGGTATGTCCTGGTACATCAAGTACATTGAAGGTAACGGCGGGCTGTGCAAATGAAATCGTATCGTTTTCTGACAGACGGTGCGTAACACCGGCTATAGTTTCCTTGGCAGGTCCATAAACAGGCACATTCCAGCGGCTTACCAAATCACTGACACCCCCTGCATGGTCAGCGTGATGATGAGTGAGTAAAATAGCGACCAGTTCGAGTTGTAGTGAGGCGAGTGCGTCATTAATAGGCACAGCATCACCCGGATCGACCACCAGAGCATGCTGCTGATCATGTATCAACCAGAGATAGTTGTCGTTAAACGCCGGTACGGCAGTCACTTGCAGGGTTTGCTTGATAGACATGGGTATGGAACAAGACGCTACTGAAAATCTGATTATATCGCTCAGCTCGTGGTTTCATACGCCACCGGGTACCTATGCGCGGACTTGGGAGCAAGAGCGGCTCAATGAGCTAACAGCAGATATTTTTGGTTACAACGCTGTGCAGCTAGGTATGCCGCAGATGGACACTCTCGCCGCAAACCGTATGCCCAACCGCTGGATGACCGATAGTGTTTATTCAACCCTCGCTGAGTACAACGATCATTCGTCAGAAGATCAACAGCGACGGCGAGTCGTGCTGGTACATGATTATGCTGAGTTACCGTTTGCTTCTCAAAGTTTAGATCTGGTCGTGTTACCGCATGTGTTGGAATTTGCAGCCGAGCCGCATCAGGTATTGCGTGAAGTTGAGCGCGTCTTAATACCTGAAGGACAAGTCATCATTTGCGGATTTAATCCGGTAAGCATGTGGGGAGGGCGTCAGGCTGTTGGCAGACTCACAGGCGCACATTTTTTACCTGTTGATGGCGAGTTTATTAGTGTGCCTCGATTAAAAGATTGGTTGAAACTATTAAATATGGAAATCAACCGAGGACATTTTGGTTGTTATGCACCTCCGTGCGGTACCCGTCAGTGGTTACAACGTTTTGATTTTCTTGAGCAAGCAGGAAACCGCTGGTGGCCTTATCTGGGTGCGTTGTACATCGTACAAGCTATCAAACGCGTGCAAGGTATGCGATTAGTGGGTCGCGTGTTGGAACAACGTAGTGCGAGGGTGCAACGAGCTGTACCAGCGATAAATCAGATGAAAAAAAATCAGACCGATGAGCAAAGTTGAAATTTTTACAGATGGGGCCTGCAAAGGTAATCCCGGACCCGGAGGCTGGGGCGCATGGCTGATTGCCGGCGACAACAGCAAAGAACTCTGCGGAGGTGAATTCAACACCACCAACAATCGCATGGAATTAACGGCGGTAATTGAAGCCTTGAATGCCTTGAATCGGCCCTGCGAAGTCATCGTTCATACCGATAGTCAGTATGTTCAAAAAGGGATTAGCGAATGGCTACAAGGATGGAAGGCGCGTGGCTGGCGCACGGCCAGCAAATCACCGGTTAAAAACGTCGATTTGTGGCAAG
This sequence comes from Burkholderiaceae bacterium, assembly GCA_032111105.1. Lineage (GTDB taxonomy): Bacteria > Pseudomonadota > Gammaproteobacteria > Burkholderiales > Burkholderiaceae_D > Pernthalerella. Next base: position 3,309 of record JAULVH010000327.1, read on the forward strand.
CGCTTGATGAAGCCCAGTCGCGTCACACGATAGAATGGCGCTGGGTAAAAGGTCATGCAGGGCACGAGGGCAATGAGCGCGCTGATGCGTTGGCAAATCGTGGTGTTGATCTGTTGCGGCAGACAATTTCCGATGCCTGATTAAGCCTACAACGGTAATCTACTGCGAGATCGTATTAACTATGCGTCAAATTATTCTTGATACTGAAACCACCGGTCTGAATCCACGTAGTGGCGACCGGATCATTGAAATTGGTTGTGTAGAAATGCTTAATCGTCGACTGACGGGTAAGAACTTTCATTACTACTTAAATCCTGAGCGCGAATCCGATCCCGGTGCATTGGCTGTACACGGACTTACATCAGAATTTTTACGCGACAAACCAAAATTCGCTGATATCGTTTCTGAATTCTGTGATTTTGTACGTGACGCAGAAATTATTATTCACAATGCGCCGTTTGATGTCGGCTTTCTCGACGCCGAATTAGAAAAAGTTGGCGTGCCTGTTTTTTCCGGTCACGTAGAAAAAGTAATTGATACGCTATTGCAAGCCAAGGAGCTCCACCCAGGCAAGCGAAATTCACTCGATGCTTTGTGCGAGCGCTACGGCATTTCGAATTCACATCGCACGCTTCATGGAGCGTTGCTCGATGCCGAATTACTGGCCGAAGTGTATTTAGCGATGACGCGTGGTCAGGAGAGCCTGACTATGGATATGCACACTGATTTTCAGGCCGATGGTGAGAATGACGCAGGCGTCAGTTTGGCCGAGGTTCTGATTGTGGCACCAACCGCAAAAGAACTAGCCGATCATGAAGCCATGCTGGTATCGCTAGACAAAGAAGTCAAAGGCAGTTGTCTTTGGCGGCAGTAAGAGGGTGCCCGATTCGCTTTATGCGATAATCAGGGCCCTTTTGGGAGGTTAGCTCAGGGGTAGAGCGATCGCCTCACACGCGATAGGTCGCAAGTTCGAAACTTGCACTTCCCACCACCGATATAAAAAAACCGACCTTGCTGGTCGGTTTTTTTATACTTGTTTATCCCGTGCGTTTCCGAGAAATCGCAGCGCCTGCGCGCAGTTTTTTATGCCCAAATTTTTTCGCCATGACTTTTAATGAAGGCGTTTCATCGCGTGAGTGATGACGAACCTGAGTCGATGCGGCATCTGTACGCGGCACCAGATGCTGAGGACCATTCCCTATCAAATCGCTGCGCCCCATACGTTTGAGTCCTTCGCGTACGACTTCCCAGTTGGCAGGGTCGTGGTAACGAAGTAAAGCTTTATGCAATTTACGTGTTTTTGCCAGTCTGGGGGTTTCAACAGTTTCTGAATCTTGCGAAATTTTTCGCAATGGATTTTTACGCGTGTGATACATGGTGGTCGCCATTGCCATGGGCGTAGGCAAAAACGTTTGTACCTGATCCAGCCTGAAATCATTTTGCTTGAGCCAGATTGCCAAATGCAGCATATCTTCATCCGTGGTTCCCGGATGCGCTGCGATGAAATACGGAATCAGATACTGCTCTTTGCCTGCTTCTTTAGAGTATTTGTCGAACAACTCTTTAAAGCGGTAGTACGAACCCATACCGGGCTTCATCATTTTTGATAAGGGGCCTTCTTCGGAATGCTCAGGCGCGATCTTGAGTAAGCCACCCACATGATGCGTTGCGAGTTCTTTTACATACTCGGGTGAGCGCACCGCCAGGTCA
>JAULVH010000328.1:0-7568 GCA_032111105.1 Burkholderiaceae bacterium
CACCCGTGAGTGAAAATACACCCCAGACTTTCGCAGAGCGGCAGGCCTCAGCAAAAATTTCAGTTTCTTCGCCAGGTATGGCCGATGCGGTGTCATACATTTCTTTGGAGTCGTACATGATTCCGTGAGTAGAGTACTCAGGAAAAATTACCAGATCCATGCCGGGCAGGCCTATCTTCATACCCTTGAGCATTTCGGCGATGTTGCGCGCATTGGCTAACACTTCGGCCTTGGTATGCAAACGCGGCATCTTGTAATTGACTACTGCAACACCAACGGTGTCTTTACTGCTGGATATATCGCCGTGATACATGTGACTCTCCTTCAAAGAAATAACGTTACGCGAATGCGGTAAAAGTAATTTCCATGGTACGTGCCGGAGAATTTTTCTGTCAATTGAAAGACGCGGTAATGAGCCTAAATCGTATGCGTCATTTGACGTATACAAGTTAGTTAAGCGATATATTTAATGAATGAATTTAAAAAATACTATCAAACCGCTAGTCAATAGCAAGCAAGGTTCTTATAAAAACAATCAGCCCTGTGATGCACGGGCGTGTTATTGAGGGCTGATTTTTCCTGCGACCAGAGCGGCTGCAGCTGATCGGGTTTCTACCCCTAACTTTACATAGATATGCTCCAAGTGTTTGTTGACAGTGCGTGGACTCATACCAAGAATTTCGGCGATATCACGATTTGTTTTTCCTTTGGCTACCCAAGCCAGCACATCAAGCTCACGCGGTGTGAGCTGGTAGTGATCCAGTGATGCGGTGTCTTGTTCGGCTTTTTCTTCTAAGAGTATAAGTAATTCACGGTCTCGCTTTGCTATGGTCAGGTGCAATTCGTAACCAGAATAGTTAGTGTGAAGTGGTAATGAGTCACTCGTTTTTGTAAGCTCCGATGTAAGCCACTCGGCGACAGTAGTGGGTAGTAAGCCAGTGGACATTGAATCAGATGGAAAATATTTTTTTAGCCACTCGGCTGCTTGCCGTGTTTGCCACAATGGCACACCATCCGCGGTTACCGAAATTGCCGCATGCGAAACAGCATCAATCGCATGACGCGCTTGTGCCATCATTTTTGAATTACGAATATGTGTAGCTACGCGCGCTAATACTTCGGTAGGCTCTATAGGTTTGGTTACATAATCCAAGCCACCTGCATCAAAGCCTTGTAGGACATGCTCGTTTTCGGTAAGTCCGGTCATGAACATCACAGGCACATGGCGTACGCTCTCCATTTGTTTGATGCGGCGACAGGTTTCAAAGCCATCAATACCAGGCATAACAGCATCTAACAAAATGATATCGGGTACTACGCGGCTTAGACGATCAAGTGCGGATAAACCATCGGTGGCCACGAGCACGGTATAACCTGCCTCTGATAAGGCATCAGACAACAGCGAAAGATTTTCTGGTACGTCGTCCACAATCAGGGCGACGTCTCCCTCAAACGTCGTCATAGCACAGCTCCTTAAGTCGGTTCATATATTCAGGTAGGCGAAAGCGTTCAACCAGCGACCGCAATTCAGCACAAAATGGGGCATACAAATTATTTCCAGCTTCAATGTCATCTAAAGCCGTGTGTATTCCTTTGACGTAGCCGATATCACCTAATGCCATCAGTTTTCCTAACGTAGCCTTAGGAGGTATGAGGTGTATGGCATGACCTTCGGTGGGTATAGCGACAGATGCAGAAATCCACTCTATGCCCAAATGAAGTTTTAGCTTCGATAGCAGATCTTGCATCATGAACGGCTTGGCGATGAAATCGTTACATAAGAGGCTGTCTTCCTGACGTGCCGTAGGATCAAACACGTTGGCAGAAACGATGATGATAGGTAGATCTTGATAGCCACTTTCACGCAGCCGTCGGCAGACTTCCCAACCGTCCATCTCAGGCATAGAGATATCAGTCAATAGTAAATCGGGTTTCTTGCGTGCGATTTCTGCCAGACAGGCCGCTCCACTTTCGGCTTCGACGATATCAAACCCCAGAGGTGCCAGCATTTCATTAAGTACTACGCGCTGTGAGGCCTGATCATCAACGATTAACAGCCGTTTGCGTACACCGACATAACCCGTAGCATTCACAATTTCAGATGTCGTCGAGGTAGAGTTACGCATTTCGCGCAAATACAGCCGGAGCTTAAACGTACTGCCTTTGCCTACTGTACTTTTGACAGTTAATTCGCCGCCCATAATGTGCGAGAGCAGATTCGAGATTGATAATCCCAGACCCGTACCGATATCTTGCCGTATGCTGGCTGTGTTGCTGCGTTCGAAGGGTAAAAAAATGCGATCTATATCTTCTGGCGCAATACCGATGCCGGTATCTTCGATTTCAAATGTGGCAATCTCTCGAGCATAAGTCAATCGCAGGGTGACTGAGCCCGTATCGGTAAATTTAATGGCATTCGCTACGAGGTTAATAAGTATCTGACGCAGACGCTTTTCATCGGCATAGACGCGTTGTGGCACTCGGCCTGTCTCAATAAAATTAAACTTCAAGCCTTTTTGCGCTGCCTGAGGCGCCACCATTTGCACGATTTGATCGAGAAATTCACGAAATGGTAAATCGCCGTAGTCTATGCGCAGCTTGCCAGCTTCTATCTTTGCTATATCAAGCATGCCATCAATAAGTGACAATAAATGTTCGCCACTGCGCCGTATAACGCTAATTGCATTGAGTCGGTTAGTCGGGATACTTTTATCATTCTGCAAAATTTGCGCGTATCCCAAAATACTATTGAGCGGTGTACGCAATTCATGGCTCATACCCGTAACAAATCGACTTTTTGCAAGATTCGATGCTTCAGCTGTTTCTTTGGCATCCTGTAGCGCCATATCCGTTTGGCGGTGAGCGTCGATTTCACTTAAGAGCAGGCGAGTCTGGCGTTCGGATTCCAGCTGGGCAGTGCGCCGGCTATCTGTACTCAGAACGATCCACCAGGTGCCTATACCCGTTATCAAAAACAAAGCGACGAATACACGAACAAATAATCCCCGCAGACTTTCAGAGTTATAAATTGATTCCTGTATGAGTGTAGGCAATTCCAGTAAATAAATAGCGCTGAGTACGCTGGCTAAAAGCACTGTAAACATCATCAACATCAAAACATAATGGGTGATGTTGTTATGCAAGCGTGTATGAAGAAATTTTGGTATGAGCAAACTAAACCAGTGATTCCATTGCTCCATCAATGTGGCGTTGGTTTTGCAGCGATCATTGCAACGTGCGTCGAGCGAACAGCACAGTGAACAAATAGCACCTGCATAGGCCGGACAGTGAGCCATATCAGGAGATTCAAAATGGTTATTGCAAATAACGCATTGCTGCTTGCCTGCAGTACTTGCTAGTTCGGGCTCACGTGCTAAGTAATAACGGCTGTGGGTAGCTAGTGCAATGAGTGGCGCAACGAGCAATGCGGTAAAGAGAGCAATAAAGGGCGCCATACCAATCGCAAATTCACCAAACACGCCTGAGAGCGACAGGGTCGAGAACAGCGTAGCTGCCAGCATGGAACCTACACCGACAGGATTGATGTCGTAAAGATGTGCTCGTCTGAATTCGATATGCTGGGGCGACAACCCCAAGGGCTTATTGATTAAAAGATCAGCCAATACAGCGCCTATCCAAGAGATGGCGACCATGGAATACAAGGTCAACACTTCTTTTAATGCATCGAACACACCCATCTCCATAAGCAAGATAGAGATGAGTACATTAAACACTACCCAAACTACACGCCCAGGATGACTGTGCGTCAAGCGAGAGAAAAAATTTGACCACGCTAATGATCCGGCATAAGCATTAGTAATGTTAATTTTTACTTGCGACACAATCACAAAAACAGCTACGACCGCACTTAGCAATGCCGGATTGCTAAACAGATAGCCATAGCCCACCAAATACATTTGTGTCGGTTCGATAGCTTGATCGGTAGTTAAGCCATGTTCAATCACCAAAAAGGCAAGTAAGGCACCCCCCAACATTTTTACTGCGCCCATCAGTACCCACCCTGGGCCAGCAAGCACTAATGCAGTCCACCAGCGCACATGATTGCTTGCTTTTTTTTCCGGCATGAAGCGAAGAAAATCAACTTGTTCTCCGATTTGCGCTATCAATGAAAAAACAACCGTAGCGGCCGAGCCAAATAATGCCCAATCAAATTGATTGCCGTTGCTAATGCCAGCGCTGTACTGCAACAGTCGATGTGGTGCATCAGGATCTTGATACAGCACAGCAGCAAACGGCAAAATCATCAGCACCAGCCACACGGGCTGTGTCCAGGTTTGTATTTTTCCTATGAGGGTCACGCCATGCATCACCAGCGGAATAATTACAAGTGATGAGATGACATAGGCCCATGCTATGGGTAGCCCAAAGGCCATCTCGATGGCGCGCGCCATGATGGAGGCTTCCAGCGCAAAAAAGATAAACGTAAAACTCGCATAAATAAGCGAGGTGAGCGTTGAACCTATGTAGCCAAATCCAGCACCACGAGTCAGTAAGTCTATGTCGACGCCATACTTGGCGGTGTAGTAGCTGATTGGTAGACCTGATAAAAAAATCACCAGCGAGACTACCAGAATGGCCCACATGGCATTCGTAAATCCAAAGCTGACGGTGATTGCTGCGCCTATGGCTTCTAGCGCAAGAAAAGACACAGCACCTAAGGCTGTGTTGGCAATTCTGAATTCTGACCACTTGCGAAAGCTTTGCGGCGTATAGCGCAAGGCGTAGTCTTCCAGCGTCTCGTTCGCCACCCAGGTGTTGTAGTCCCGTCGGCTTTTTACGATGCGCTGTAACGAAGTGGAATTCAAAAGGGCTCCCGTTGTGTGACTAAATATGAATGCAGTAGTGCGGAGCGGGGAAGCTGAGCGCGCGGTATGAACTTTAGTAATGCACAGCAAATATTGAGCCAGCAGTAGTTGGCTTGAATTTTGTTTAGATCAATTGATGCCAACTACGTCATTTGACGTATGCAGTCAGTTCAAGTCTGTTTTGCTTTACTAGTTATGAGTGTTGCGCACGCTTAGGGTGCGCTTTGCGCTCTTTAATGATGCGTAGGTCAACAGCTCACACGCCAACACGATGCTCTTTCGTGGTGCGATAGCACATCAACAAGCCCTGGCCTAGTCGAGCTTCGTCGATATTTTTCAGTTCGCATACATGCCCTGCGAGTGTGCATACGTCAAACACCGTATTGCTGCACCGCGTCAGCCTACCTAAGCTCCGTTCCATGCTTTGCAATCTTGATGATTCGTGTCCACCAGATGATTTGTCAGAACGTTTAGCCATGAGCTGTAGTTTTTTTGTCCCTGTGATGCCCTAGTTGAAAGGAAATTTCCATGTCAGATTTGAAATCGAATTCACGTCGTAGCGTACTAAAAGGTATTGCTGCTGCAGCTGCTGCAACAGTGCCTGCTTTGAGCTTTGCTGCACCACCAGCCACAGCGGCTATTAACACCACCAAACTCGCTGTGACCGACACCGAAGTTATTGTTGGTCAGTTGCACTCGGCTACAGGCACTATGGCCATTAGCGAAACAGGTTCAATTCAGGCTGAACGTCTGGCGATAGACCAGATCAACGCTATGGGCGGCATCTTGGGTCGTAAGATCAAAATTATTCAGGAAGATGGCGCATCAGATTGGCCTACCTTTGCTGAAAAAGCGAAGAAGCTCTTGGTGAGTGATCACGTAGCTGCCATTTTTGGCTGCTGGACTTCAGCATCACGCAAAGCGGTGTTGCCAGTCGTTGAAAAAGAAAATGGTTTGCTTTACTACCCAACGTTCTATGAAGGTCTGGAGCAATCCAAGAACGTGATTTACACCGGTCAAGAAGCAACGCAGCAGATTTTGGCAGGTTTGGATTGGGTCGTAAGAGAGAAGAAATCAAAAACATTCTTCTTGGTCGGCTCTGATTACATCTGGCCACGTACGTCGAACAAGATCGCACGTAAACACATCGAGAACGTGATCAAAGGTCAAGTCGTTGGTGAAGAGTACTACCCATTGGGTAACACTCAGTTTGGTTCCTTGATCAACAAAATCAAACTCAAAAAGCCAGACGTTGTTTTCGTTGACATCGTGGGTGGTTCAACCGTTGCTTTCTTCAAGCAGCTTAAAGCCGCTGGCGTAACAGGCGCAACGCAAGTTGTATTGACTTTGTCAGTGACAGAAGACGAGATGCTCGGTGTAGGTGGAGAGAATGCTGAAGGCTTCTATTCATCCATGAAGTACTTCCAATCATTGGACAACGCGAACAATAAGAAATTTGTTGAAGCGTTCAAAGCTAAGTACGGCCCTAACTCAGTCATCGGCGATGTAACTCAGGCCGGCTATTTAGGCCCTTGGTTGTGGAAAGCCGCTGTTGAAAAGGCAGGTAGCTTCGATGTCGATAAAGTCGTTGCTGCATCACCTGGCATCGAACTCAAGACAGCCCCAGAAGGCTACGTCAAGCTGCATGAAAATCATCACCTTTGGTCCAAGACTCGTATCGGTCAGATTCAGAAAAACGGTCAGTTCAAAGTCGTTTATGAATCCGATCTGATTGAGCCGAATCCTTTCCCTAAGGGTTATCAGTAACCGGTAGTAGTGGTTGGTGCGATCGGGGCTTAGGCCCCGGTCGGCCATCCTGAACGTTGGTTGATATAGATGTTCTGGTCGGTTGAAGCAAGTAGCTAGTATTTAAGGAGTCATCATGGAATGGTTATCTGAGTTTGGCGGCATCTTGATGATGCAAGGATTTAATGGCTTATCCGTTTTTTGTGTGCTGTTACTCATGGCGCTAGGACTGGCGATTATTTTTGGCCAGATGGGCGTGATCAACATGGCGCATGGAGAATTTCTAACGATAGGTGCGTATTCCACGTATTTACTCTCCAAGTTAACCACAAGCTACGCTCCTGCACTGCAGCCATACTATTTTTTTGGCGCGATATTAATGGCTTTCCTGGTGGCCTATTTTGTTGGTTACTGGGTAGAGCGACTCATGATTAGCAAGCTCTACAAGCGTCCGCTTGATACGCTGTTAGCTACCTGGGGTTTGTCGCTGATCATGCAGCAAGTTTTTCGTTCGACCTTCGGTCCGAAAGAAGTCACTGCAACCCTTCCTGATTGGTTAATGGGTTCAGCTCAGCCGTTCGAAGGTGTAGATATTCCACTCAATGGTTTGTTCATCATGGCAATGACTGCCGTGTTGACCGGCACAATTTTTATACTTTTATATCGTTCGCACTGGGGCTTGCAAGTCCGCGCAACGATGCAAAATCGTTTGATGTCTGGAGCGGTGGGTATTAACACCCGCAAGGTTGACCGTACAACGTTTGCTTTAGGTTGCGGAGTAGCCGGTGTGGCAGGCGCTGCATTTACAACGATAGGCTCTACTGGCCCAACGTCAGGTTCACTGTACATCGTCGATACCTTTTTAACTGTTGTGTTTGGTGGAGCTCAAAGCTTAGTGGGCACCATAGTGTCTGCCTTCGCCATTGCACAAACGCAGTCAACCTCTGAATTCTTTATGAACGGTTCGCTGGCCAAGGTGATGACATTGTCGATAGT
>JAULVH010000328.1:7578-15648 GCA_032111105.1 Burkholderiaceae bacterium
AAGGCCTGTTTGCAGCCAAGATCCGTAAATAATTAGTACGAGTTAATCGAAAGGATCCAAGATGAATTCCGCATACGAGAAAATCATCGGTGGCAAGCAGGGAGCCATAGGTCTCCTGGTGTTGTGCACACTATTATTCATAATTTTTCCACTGGCATTAAATCCCTTCCGATTAAATATGGTGGGTAAGTACTTGTCGTACGCGTTTGTTGCAGTTGGATTAGTTCTTTGCTGGGGCTACGGCGGCATTCTCTCTTTAGGTCAAGGCGTGTTCTTTGGCTTGGGTGGATATTGCATGGCGATGTTTTTAAAGCTTGAAGCATCTGATCCCATCAGTACCAAGATTCAGTCCACACCGGGTATTCCTGATTTCATGGACTGGAATCAGATCACTGAGTTACCACTCATATGGCTGCCCTTTAAGAGTTTGCCACTGACCTTTATCTTGATACTCGCTGTTCCTATGCTGCTGGCATTTATTGTAGGTGCTGCCATGTTTAAGCGACGCGTAGGAGATGTGTATTTCTCTATCGTGACTCAGGCGATTGCAGCGATTTTGACCATATTGATCATTGGTCGTCAGGGTTGGACAGGTGGAGTTAATGGCATCACCGATCTCAAGACCATGCTGGGTTGGGATATACGATCTGATAACGCGCGCTTAATTTTGTACTTCGCTTGCAGCACATTTCTGATCGCGTCAATTTTGTTTGGTCGCTATGTGTTGACATCTAAACTAGGCCGCTTACTGGTTGCCATGCGTGACAAAGAAGAACGTGTACGTTTTTCAGGCTATGACGTAGCTAACTTCAAAGTGTTTACCTTCGTTGCAGCAGCCGGTATCTCCGCAATTGGTGGCGCTCTGTTTACGCTGCAAGTGGGATTCATGTCGCCTTCGTTAGTAGGTATCGTTCCTTCCATTGAGATGGTTATTTACGCCGCAGTCGGTGGGCGTATGTCATTGATAGGTGCTGTATACGGCACGCTTGCAGTCAACTACGGCAAAACTTATTTTTCAGAGACATTGCCTGAATTGTGGCTGTTTTTAATGGGCGGTCTGTTCATCGGTGTGGTGCTGTATTTCCCGAACGGTATCGCCGGTTTGTGGGTGTCACATGGCAAAGACTGGTTGAACAAACTACTCGGTAAAAGCGAACCAGCGACACCAGCAGCACCAATCTCTTTTGGTCAAGGTGCTTCTTTACCTGGTACCCCTACCCAAGCAAATCAAATGTCAATCACTGGACTGGAGGCAAGCAAATGAGTCCCTCACCTATTGGTGGTTTAAGCCACAACAACCGTCCGGTATTAGCGATTGAAGGATTAACCGTTTCTTTTGATGGATTTAAGGCCGTCGATGATTTGAATCTGTACATCGACAGAAACGAGGTTCACGTAGTAATTGGTCCGAATGGTGCAGGTAAGACGACGCTGCTGGATCTGATTTGCGGAAAAACGAAAGCGACCTCGGGCAGCATTCAATTTAAAGATATAGAGCTGACAAAACTCTCTGAGCACCAGATTGTGCACTCAGGTGTGGGCCGTAAATTTCAAACACCATCCATCTACGAAGCCTTAACCGTATTTGAAAATCTGGAAATGTCGTTTCCACGTGGTCGTGGCGTATTTGGTGCTCTCACATTTAAACGCACGCAGGATGTTATTGATCGCGTACATCAAGTCGCGAAAGATATTTTCCTAACCGACTATCTCGACATGACAGCTGACTTGTTATCGCACGGTCAAAAACAATGGCTAGAGATAGGCATGTTGCTGATGCAGGAACCTGAGTTGCTGATGCTCGATGAGCCGGTAGCCGGCATGAGTGTCTCAGAGCGTGAAAAAACTGCTGAGCTACTTGCACGCATTAGCAAAGGTCGTTCGGTTGTGGTGATTGAGCATGACATGGAGTTTGTCAAATCGATCGCTCATAAAGTCACCGTTCTGCACCAAGGCAAGCTGTTAGCCGCTGGCAGCATGGAATCCGTACAAAATGACCCACGCGTCATTGAAGTTTATCTCGGCCATTAATTTAATTTTCGGAGGCATTTATGTTTACTGTTTCTCATCTCGCATCCGGATATGGTCAGAGTCAGGTTATTCATGATCTCAATTTCAAGGTCGAGAAAAAAGAAATCGTCGCTGTGATGGGTCGTAATGGCATGGGTAAAACCACGCTGTTTAAAACCTTAATGGGAATACTGCCTACGCGCGCTGGTAGCGTGATGATCGAAGGCACAGAATTGTCTGCGATGGAAAGTCACGATCGTGTTGCCAATGGGATAGCGTATGTACCCCAAGGCCGTATGATTTTTCCTAGTATGACCGTACTTGAAAACATACAAACCGGTTTAGCAGCTTCCGCTGGCGGCAAAGTACCTGAAGAGTTGTACGCCTTATTTCCTGTTCTGTATGACATGCGTTCACGCCGGGGCGGAAATCTTTCAGGTGGTCAGCAACAACAGTTGGCTATTGCACGCGCATTAGCGACCAATCCTAAAGTGTTGTTATTGGATGAGCCAACTGAAGGTATACAGCCGTCCATCATCAAAGACATTGCTAAATCACTTAAAGAAATTCGCAAGATTCGTGATCTTACTATTATCGTTTCTGAACAAGTTCTTTCATTTACGCTAGAGATTGCTGATCGATTTTTTGTGATCGATAAAGGTCGGTTTGCTTATGAAGATACGCGTGCGAATGTGAATGCAGAAACGATTAGTCGCTATCTGTCTGTTTAATTTAAATCGTCTATTAGTAACGACTATTAGTAACGACTATTAGTAACGACTATTTATTTACAGAGTTACCTAACAATTTATAAAAGGAGCACATCATGGCTGATACATTAATTAAGGTTGATCTGAGCAAGCAAGCAACCACGAATGAGATGGTGCATAACCGTTGGCATCCAGATATTCCTATGGCTTGCTGGGTCAAGCCAGGTGACGAGTTCATACTAGAAACTTACGATTGGACTGGCGGCTTCATCAAAAATAATGACAGTGCTGATGATGTGCGTGATATTGATCTCTCTACTGTTCATTACCTGTCAGGTCCGGTCGGTGTGAAGGGCGCTGAGCCAGGTGATCTGCTAGTCGTTGATCTGCTCGATATCGGTGCCAAGCAAGACAGCATGTGGGGTTTCAACGGTTTCTTCAGTAAGAAAAATGGCGGTGGTTTTTTGACCGAACATTTTCCACTTGCGCAAAAATCTATCTGGGATATACACGGCATGTTCACCAAGTCACGTCACGTGCCGGGTGTTGAATATGCGGGCTTGATACATCCAGGATTGATTGGTTGTCTGCCAGACAAAAAAATGCTCGATGCATGGAACGAGCGTGAAATTGATTTCATCGCGACTGAGCCAGATCGTGTACCCCCATTAGCCAACCCACCATTTGCAGCCACAGCTCACTTAGGTAAATTGACGGGCGATGCTAAAGCGAAAGTAGCCGCCGAAGGTGCACGTACAGTGCCTCCGCGTGAGCATGGTGGTAACTGCGACATTAAAGATTTATCGCGTGGCGCGAAAGTTTATTTCCCAGTGTATGTTGAAGGCGCAGGACTATCCGTTGGTGACTTGCATTTTAGTCAGGGCGATGGCGAGATCACTTTCTGCGGTGCGATCGAGATGGCAGGTTGGGTGCACATGCGCGTAACGCTGATCAAAGATGGTATGGCGAAATACGGCGTGAAAAATCCTATCTTCAAGCCTAGCAAGATTACGCCTAACTATAACGACTACCTGATTTTTGAAGGTATCTCGGTTGATGAGCAGGGCAAACAGCACTACCTCGATGTGCAAGTGGCGTATCGCCAAGCGTGTTTGAACGCGATTGAATATCTGAAGAAATTTGGTTACTCGGGTGCTCAGGCATATTCGATCTTAGGTACGGCGCCAGTGCAAGGGCATATCAGTGGTGTAGTCGATATTCCGAATGCGTGTGCCACATTGTGGTTACCCACGCAGATCTTTGACTTTGATATTAATCCGAGTGCGTCTGGCCCGATCAAACATATAGACGGTTCGGTTCAGATGCCATTGTCTCAAGATCTGTAAGCTTTCGAGGTCCACTATGCCTACTTATGATTATGAATGCCCCCATTGCGGAAGTTTTGATGCCATACGAAGTATCTCGGCTAGAAATGAACCCGTCGCTTGCCCCGATTGCGATACTGAGTCTCCCCGCGTGATGGTGTCGAGTACGGGTTTGGCTTTTCTTGATGGTGCAACTCGCAAAGCATTTGATACCAATGAACGAGCAAGTCATGAGCCCAAAAGCTCGCGTGACTATGTAAGTCAGAGGCATCCTGCAGGATGTGGATGTTGTTCAACTAGCAAGCGCACGAAAACAGTGACTGGTCAAAACGGAAATAAGATGTTTCCTTCCAAGCGGCCTTGGATGATCAGTCACTAAACGAGTACAGGTCAGAACCTACGTAACAGGTCTGAAATCTTAGGCAGCTACTACGTTTTCAGCCTGAAGTGACAACCTAAACCCCGCGCTTTGCACAGCGCGGGGTTTTTGCATATGCTGTGGGTGTTTTTGACGGTAAGCCACAAGGCGCTTAGTTCCCACACGATTAGGATTATTTCGCTATGAATTTACGTTTTCTCTTTGCGCTGCTTTGTATCCTCTCCACGAATGCACTTGCGGGTGGCTTCGTGTTAGTCCGCTACGCCGAAACTGAACAGGCGATTCATTATTTCGACAGTATACAGATGAGAAAAATGGGCGATACCGCCTTTGTTTGGGATATGCACGATCTCAAAACGGCCGCCACAACGCCGAGTGGCTTCACCTATTTCACCGTAGGGTATGCAATTGAATATCAATGCCGTGCTCAAAAACGCAGGACGCTGGCGATTAAATGGTTTGAAAAACATCTGGGCGAGGGCGCTTCCAAGAGCCAGGAAGGCGTCGTGAGTGACTGGATCACCATCACACCCGAATCCCTGGAGGGGCAACTCTACAATCATGTTTGTGAATAGACCGATTTTGATAAAAATCGCAGTGCGAGCTATTTGCTTCAATTTTAAGAACGTGTAAAAAAACGTTCGCTCTGTCAGTTTCTTATAGAATCAACGAACATGAAAAAAGAAGTCAAACGGATCTTAAAACAGCCCGCTATTTATAAAGATACGCCACCTTTACTAACTTAGTTCAGCACGTCGTATAAATTGTACTTTTGGGTGCTGAGAACAATTGACGAATCATAGGTTCGAAAAATGAGAGGGGCAGATGATCGTAACCAGGATCAAACGCCGGAGCGTCGTACTTCTCGCAAAATTCCAGGGTACGTTCATACACCGCTTGCCCTTTGAATTGATCGCGTAAATTCCTGTCCATGCCTAAATGGTGGAAAAAATAATAGGCTTGAAACATGCCGTGTTTTTCTACCATTTCAAAATTCTCTGGGCTGACAAAAGGTTTGAGTATGGCCGCTGCAATATCAGGGTGGTTATAACTACCCAGGGTGTCACCAATATCATGTAGCAACGCACACACTACATACTCATCATCCTTACCATCACGATGAGCTAGGGTAGCTGTCTGCAAACTATGCGTTAAGCGATCAACAGCAAATCCGCCCGTATCACCGTCGAGTAGTTTTAGATGCGCGATGACGCGATCAGAAAGCTTAGCTGCGTAAGCACGAAAATCTTCAAGAATAATTTTCCAATCGTCCTCGGTGCTTTGTCGCATATCCGTAAAAGTTGCGCGCTGCAGCATATAAGATTCCTCAATGATTAAGATTTATCTATCCATCATAGCGTGTACTACCTAAGCAGGCAAAGTGACTTTTCCAGTATTACAAGATCACAAAGCGCATCTTTGGTTTTGCCGAAGTTACAAGGATGATGCCTTAGTTAGTGTTGGGATGCTTAGTTTATAGACTGACGATATCAAATTAACTATGCGATGGAATTGATGAATTTGACTATTGCGATAGGTGAGATTATGCGGAAAGTCCGGTTATCATTGTGCGCCAGCGTAGTTGAAAGAGGAGAGGCCCAGCGTATTGAAGATACTCACGAGCGTAGCGCAGAGTCAGCAGGCTTATGCTGCAGTTCCCCCAGTTTCTTCGATGGACATAGCCATAGCGTGTGTTGTTATATAAGGTGAAAAAATGAATACGACAAATACCGAGACGACCGTAGGCCCAGAGACTTTTACTAAAGTCGCCAAAAAACTCATTCCCTTTCTGTTTCTTTGTTATGTAGTCGCCTTTTTAGATCGCGTTAATGTAGGGTTTGCTAAATTGCAGATGGCACCTGAGCTTCAGTTTTCTGATGCGGTCTTCGGATTTGGTGCGGGTATTTTCTTCATTGGTTACTTTATCTTTGAAGTGCCAAGCAACGTCATCCTGGAAAAAGTGGGCGCACGCGCATGGATCGCGCGCATCATGATTTCATGGGGCATCATTTCTAGTGCTTTCTTTTACGTAGATAAATTTGCGTGGGGTAGTCTGGCAGCTTCGTTTAACTGTACTGATCCTGAATTCACATTTTATGTGCTGCGGTTTTTACTTGGAGTGGCTGAGGCTGGATTTTTCCCAGGGATTATTCTGTATCTAACCTATTGGTTTCCTGGCTCACGCAGAGCAAAAATGGTAGCGCTCTTCATGACTGCCATTGCTGTGTCGAATTTGGTGGGATCGCCACTTTCTGGCGCCATCATGCAGTACATGGATGGTGCAGCGGGTGTGAGCGGTTGGAAATGGTTATTCCTGCTCGAAGGCATACCATCAATACTGGTGGGCTTTATGGTGTTTTATTTCTTGCCCAATAGCCCGCGTGAAGCAACGTGGCTGACAACGGAAGAACAAGATTACGTCATCGCTCAGGTCCAAGAGGATGAAAAACTGAAAACGACAGACGACGCTACCCATCATTGGATGGATGCCTTTAAAGATATTCGGGTCTGGGCATTGGCACTGGTGTACTTCAGTGGAGTGGTGTGCTTTTACGCGATCAATTTCTGGATGCCGACCATCATTCAAGAACTAGGCGTCGATAAAAAAGACTTTTTCAAAGTCGGTTTAATTAGCATTATTCCTTGGGGTGTTGCGGCAGTGTTTATGGTGGTCTGGGGAGATCATTCCGATAAAACAGGTGAGCGTCGCTATCACGTAGCTGGCTCGCTATTTCTATGTATCTTAGGTTTGATTGGATTAGCGTTTGTGGGTAAAGCACCGATTCCTTCCATCATTGCATTGACGGTTGTAGCATCAGGCGTATTGGCGTTTGTGGCGACTTTCTGGTCACTACCAACGGCATTTTTAACGGGCACCGCGGCCGCTGCAGGTATAGCGTTTATCAATTCTGTGGGTAACCTGGGTGGTCACTTCGGTCCTGACTTGATAGGGCGAGTACGCAACCTCTCAGGCGGTGCTACTGAATCAGCATTTTGGGCCCTGGCAGCGATTGCGCTCGTGGGTGTGATTATCACGCTGGTAATTTCACGCGAAGAGCAAACTGATCAGCCGGCGTAATCGGCGTTACGTATATAACGTGAAGCTTAGGTGGTTTTGATGGAGGCCCTCGGTGAGGGCTCCTTCATTTTCAACAGGGAGTTGAATAAAAATGAATCAGTTAGATTTGCAAAAAAAAATAGCCGTGATTACTGGCGGCGCACAGGGCATAGGCTTTAGTACGGCTAAGCGCATGATTGATTCCGGAGCTCACGTAGCTATCTGGGATAAGGATGCCGCACAACTTGATATCGCGTTAAAGGAACTGGGCACGGCAGCCTGGGGTACGTTAGTTGATATTGCTGACAATGATTCAGTTCTTAAAGCGACGGCGGCAACCGAGGCGCACTTTGGTCGCGTTGATATTCTGGTTAATAACGCGGCTATCGTGGGACCAAATGCACCGCTGTGGGAATACCCCATCAACAGTTTTCTTGATGTGATGAATATCGGTGTCAACGGTACTTTCTTAGTGAGCCGCGCAGTTATTCCTTTGATGATAGCCACTGGCTATGGGCGGGTTGTTAATGTAGCGTCGATTGCAGGTAAAGAGGGTAATCCCAATGCCTCAGCCTATTCAGCAGCTAA
>JAULVH010000329.1:0-3238 GCA_032111105.1 Burkholderiaceae bacterium
CAGTTTAGTTAATCCGAACCGGCAATTGTGTTTTTAAGCCGGTACAAAACCTCTAGCGCTTCTCTAGGCGTCAAATCATCCGGCTGTATCAATTCCAACGCTGCCAATGCCGGATGCATAACGGGCACTTGCGTCACAGGGCTATTGGCAAACATGTCTGGCTGCTCCGCAGTCACTACCACTTGACTATTTTCCAGCTGCGCCAGTTTGCGTTTAGCCGCAGAAACTACGCTTTTAGGGATCCCCGCCAACTGCGCCACTTGTAAGCCATAACTCTGGTTTGCGGCACCCTCTTCTACTTTATGCATGAACACAATGGCTTTATTGTTTTCTGGGCCATGCTCCACTGCATCTAAATGCACATTAGCCGCATATTTAAACTCATCCACAATACGCGTCAGTTCAAAATAATGGGTAGCAAATAGCGTGTAAGCACGATTTTTTTCGAGCAGCTGCTTGGCCACTGCCCAGGCCAGACTCAGACCGTCAAAGGTGGAAGTGCCCCGACCAATTTCGTCCAAGAGCACCAGTGTTTTGTCAGTGGCGTTGTGCAGAATATTGGCGGTTTCCGTCATTTCCACCATAAAAGTAGAGCGTCCACCAGCCAAGTCATCCGATGCACCGATACGCGTCATGATACGGTCAATTTCACCAATTTTGGCTGATGACGCAGGTACATAGCATCCGCAGTGTGCCAGTAGCACAATCAGCGCAGTCTGGCGCATGAAGGTAGATTTACCGCCCATATTCGGGCCGGTAATCAGCAACAGCTGACGGTAGGGATTCAATACCACATCATTAGCAATAAACGGTTGACCCGACGACTGCACCGAAATCTGCTCCACTACCGGATGGCGGCCATTCAGAATCTCAACACCAGCTTCAGTAGTAAACTGCGGCGCCACATAATTCAGACTGAGCGCACGTTCAGCAAAACTGCACAGTACATCCAAACTAGCCACCGCCCCGGCATTGGTCTGTAAGGCGCTAATGTAGTGACTCAAACCAGCCAGCACTTGTTCGTACAGCAGTTTTTCGCGTGCTAGGGCGCGGTCGTTAGCGCTCAGTACTTTATCTTCAAACGTTTTGAGTTCAGGTGTAATAAAGCGCTCTACATTTTTAAGCGTCTGGCGGCGGCGATATTCAGCCGGCGCGCTTTCAGCCTGTGTGCGGCTCATTTCAATATAAAAGCCATGCACACTGTTGTATTCCACTTTTAAATTCGTAATGCCAGTACGTGCTTTTTCTGCCGCTTCAAATTGCAGTAAAAAGTCACCATGATTGGTTTGAATCGCACGCAATTCGTCCAGCTCGGCGTCGAAGCCATCGGCAATCACACCACCTTCACGCAGTACCACACTAGGCTCGGCTTTAATAGCACTGGTCAGCAAGTTCACTACTGGCACAGGTGCACTCAAGCCATCATGGAGAATTTCCAACAAGGCAGTGTTGTGCTTTGTTAATAGCGTTTGCAACACTGGCAGTTGCTGCAAGCTTGTTGCCAGCGCTGACAAATCTCGAGGACGCGCGGTTTTTAAAGCCACGCGCGCGGTGATGCGCTCAATATCGCCAATCGTGCTAAGTGCCTGTCGCAGCAAAGCATGCTGGCCGCTTTGAATTAAATCTGCAATCGCTTCATGCCGCTGCATGCTTAAGTTTCTGTCGCGTAATGGGTGGTGCAGCCAGTGCCGCAACAAACGTGCACCCATTGCAGTTTTTGTAGTATTCAGCAGTGAATACAGCGTAGGTGCGGCTTCACCACGCAAGGTCATGTCAATTTCAAGGTTGCGCCGCGTGGCGGCATCGAGCTGCACATAAGCGCTGGTAGATTCAACGCTAACAGCGTTGATATGCGGCAGCGTCGTACGCTGCGTATGCTTGACATAGTCTAGCAACGCACCCGCCGCACAGATGGCAGGTTTTAAATCGGCACAGCCAAAACCGTTTAAATCGTAAGTATTAAATTGTTTGGTGAGTGTATTGAATGCGCTATCAAAATCAAACTGCCAAGGGCTTAAACGTTTTTTAGCAACTTTAAGCTGGCTTAAGGCTGGATGCTGAAAGTCATCGCCAAACAAAATTTCACTCGGGGCAATACGCTCGATTTCCTGCGCCAACAAGCCCACGGCAATTTCACTTAAAACAAAGCTGCCGGATGCCAGATTCAAACGTGCCAAACCCAGCACACCATCGGCTAGAAAAATACTCAATAACTGATTATCGCGTGATTCATCCAACAAAGCGGTATCAGTGAGTGTGCCTGGAGTCAAAATTCGCGCCACTTCACGTGCCACAGGACCCTTGCTGGTTGCAGGGTCACCCACCTGCTCGCAGATTGCAACAGCTTCACCCAGTTTGGATAGCTTGGCTAAATACTGCTCTGCCGCATGGTAAGGCACACCTGCCATTTTAATCGGTTGACCATTACTGCTGCCACGCTGCGTTAAGGTAATGCCCAGCAACTTGCAGGCTTTTTCCGCATCTTCAAAAAACAGCTCATAAAAATCACCAATGAGATAAAAAAGCAACATATCTGGATGCTGAGCTTTCAAACCCAGATACTGGCGCATCATGGGCGTATGGTTTTCAATGTTCACGGCTGAGTCAGACAGTTCATTATTATTTTGCAGAGTGGTCATTTGAAATGGTGGCGATAAAGATTGCTGTATTTTAACCCAGCTGCTGTTAATACACGGATAGCAACATTTTGATACTGAGCAACAACAAAATACCAAAAATTCTTTTTAAAGTTTTAACCGGTAACGTTTGCGTTAAATCTGCACCCAGCTTAGCTGTAAAGTAGCTAGGCACAACTACCAGCAACACTGCTGGCCAGTAAATAAAACCCATGGTGTGCGGCAAGGTAATGCCGCTGCTGATGCCGTTAATCACGTAGCCCAGCGTACCCGTGACGGCAATTGGAAAGCCAAGCGCAGCTGAAGTGCCGATGGCTTTGCGTATATCCAGATTACGCCAGGTTAAATATGGCACACTCAAAGAGCCACCCCCTATCGATACCAGTGCGGAGATTGCGCCGATAAATACTGCCACCAAACTTAACTCCAGCTTGCCAGCCTTTGCTGAACTTGCCTGCACCATTTTACTGCGAAACATCTGACTAGCAACATAGGCCATAAAAACCGCAAAAAACACTGCTAACGCTTTTGAACTTAACTGTGCCACCAAAAATGTCGCAGCAAAAGTGCCGATGATAATTGCAGGCGCCATGACTTTTACC
>JAULVH010000330.1:0-6224 GCA_032111105.1 Burkholderiaceae bacterium
AATGGTGGCTAGTCGATCACACGCGGCCCAACACATAAGCGCTGAAAATGTGTGTACACGCTGTGAGCCACGCAATTCCCAGATGCCCGCATCAACCTGTTGATAGACCTTTACGGCCTGCTGACCCAGTCGCTCCAAATCGGCAAACATCTGTCGGCCAGCAGGGCGATCAAGACGAGAATCAAAAAATGCATGGGTGCTCGCAAGTATGGCGGCGCCAAAAACATCATTTTGCACTTGTCGCCAGGCCTGATTACCTACACGTACCGGCCCCATGCCGCGGTATCCCGGCAGACTGGCTGCGACTGTTTCATCCAGCTGCGTTTCGCGGCGTATGCCATAGACGGGCTGCAAAGGCTTATCGCGCGAATCAGCAATCAGATTCAAGATGTATTCGAGATAGTGCTGCATGGTTGCCGTGACGCCCAATTGATTAAGTGCATTCACAACAAAATAGGCATCACGTAACCAGCAATAGCGATAATCCCAATTGCGTCCACTGTGCGCTGATTCGGGTATGGATGTCGTCGTTGCGGCAACGATTGCGCCCGTATCATCAAACGCATTCATCTTTAAGGTGATCGCCGCACGTATAACCACGTCTTGCCATTCAAAGGGTATGGCCAGATTACGCACCCAACGATGCCAGTACGCGAGAGTCGATTCATAAAAGCTGCGGCCGATTTCTCGCGGAGCGCCGTCGACTGTTTCATCCGGCCCCATGAGCAAGGTCACGCTGTCATGCAAAAAAAAGAGTTTTTCTTCTGTGAGTGCGGTAACAGCAGCATCGGTGGTGACGCGCATAGATTGTGCGCCACCAAAAAAGGTAGTGTGGTGTGCACCGCTACGGCAGGCAGCGCGCGTTGCGCCATAATTTACTGCAGGTCGCAGGCGTAAACCTATACGTGGCCTACCTGCTACACGCTTAATAATTCGCACCAGCATGGCCGGCGCAAACATACGACCATGACGGTAAAAGCGCGGCGCAAAATCTGTAACCTCAATTACATTGCCTGCATCGTCCTTCATGCGTGTTTGCAAGATCGCAGAATTGCGCTGATATATCTGGCGAACCGTATGACTCTCTGGAAACAGCAGATCGATAAATCCAAATGCATTGGATGCATTGGATGCGTTGTCTGCGTTATATTCGTCGGACGCGTCAGATGCAGCTTCACTCTGTTCAGTTTGCAGCAGGCTGCAACACAAGGGATTATTGTCGAAATGGGGATAACACCACCAGACTATCCGAGCTCGCTGATCTATCAGTGCGCTAGTGCGCGAATTTCCAACCAGACCCAAATCCAGATTGTTCATCGCATCTCAGCTAGTAGATTAATTATCCTCGCTGCTGTGGCAAGTACTCTATCAGCATATCCATTAACGACACCACAGAGACATGATCAGCGATCTGATACTTGGCTGCGCTATTGAGACTCGCTCCAACTCTGATCGTAAACAAATCTTCACGATTTAATTCAAACACATACTCATCCGTCACATCATCACCTGCATATAGGGCACACGATGCTCCGGTTACCGCCATCAACTCATGCACTGCCCCACCCTTATCGGTAGCATTCGGTGGCAATAAATTAAAAACCTGCCTGCCGCCTATCACGCGCGGTACGGGAGACAATGTCTCAAACAAATTGGATAGCGTGGCAGATATCGCGGGCAAGGTATCGGTCTCAACGTAGTGCACAGAAAGAGAATATTTTTTGTACTCTATCCAAAGTTGTTTATCGATCTTAGCCAGTTGTGGCACAAGCTGCGTATGCCACCGCTCACATATCTGCTCAAACTCCGCAGTACGTGATTCCCAACCAGGCAAGCCTTCGATGCCGTGATTGCCCAATAAAAAATCAGGAGTGAATTCCAGCATGCGATGCATATCGGCCAAGCCACGACCCGTTACGATGCCTACGCGAGCACGCTCCTGCAGCAACCGTAAGCGATTAAGAACGATGTCAGGAACATGAACTTTTTCAGGATGCGCTTCCAGGGGAACGAGCGTTCCGTCAAAATCAAACAGGCAAAGTAAATCTTCTCGAACAAATTCTTTTAATGCCTGGCGGCCAGTCGGAGTAAATAATTCTTTCATAATGACTATTGCAATCCCAGATGACTATGTAAGTGAATTTTTTCGCTAATGCGCTGGCGTCGTCGTAATCGTGCTGCATCTAGCAGCATTAATCCCGCCCAGCGATATACATTAAAATCTTTAACACGTTGACGCATACTACGCATACGCTCTTTTTGCTCTAATTCAGGCATGGTGACTGCACGATACAGTGCCTGCGCTCCTTGTTCTATATGATAAGGATTGATGATTAATGCCTCATGCAATTCTCGGGCGGCCCCCGTAAATTGAGAAAGAATTAAAACTCCAAGCTCATCATTACGTGCAGCTATAAATTCTTTGGCTACCAGGTTCATGCCATCATGCAGACTCGTCACCACACAGACATCACTACTGCAATAGCAGCGAGTTAATTGTTCAGCGTCAAAATGTTCAATCCGCAGAAGTATGGCAGGCGCCTCTGCATTTGCATAACGCTGGTTAATTGTCGTCGCAAGCGCGCGTACTCGCCCCTCCAAATTTTGATACTCATCTAACGATGACCGACTTGGTGCCGCAATCTGCAGCAAGGATAATTTACCTATGAATTCCGGATGTAGCTGCAGCAGTCTGTCCAATGCCTGAAACCGCTCCAGTATGCCTTTAGTGTAATCAAGTCTGTCCACACCCAATGCAAGACGATGCGTCTCTGGTAAGTGTAATTCTTGCCTGAATATTTTTCTATACTGAACCAAATCCAAAGGCATCTCATTTTCTGGCCATGCAATCGAGATAGGATAAGGCTCTACCTGAGTTAAGTCTCCACCATGCGAAATCGTTGATGCTTCATATTCAATACGCGTTTCCAGATAACGATCTATGGTTTCTAAAAAATTTTTACAATGAAACGGCGTATGAAAACCTAATAAAGTATTACCCAACATACCTTGCAAGATCTCTTCTCGCCAAGGGCAAATTCCAAATGATTCCGGGTTGGGCCAGGGTATGTGCCAAAACATGATCAGCGTCGCTTTAGGCAATCGCTCTCGTATCATGCGCGGCAAAAGTGCGAAATGATAATCTTGAACTAAAACTACAGGATCATCTGTGCGCGCTTCTGCAATGACTGCCTCTGCAAAACGGTGATTCACCGCTACGTAGTGCTCCCAGTCAGAGTTACGAAATACAGGTCGCACATGCGCCATATGGCACAAAGGCCACAAACCTTCATTTGAAAATCCATAGTAATACCCTGCTTCTTCCTCATGCGATAACCATACTCTGCGCAAGGTGTATTCCGGGTTTTTGGGTGGCACTCGAAAATGATCGTATGCATCGACTGTTGCACGGTCGGCAGAACCACTCCCATGCGCTATCCACGTTCCTGAGCAAGCGCGCATTACTGGCTCTACCGCCGTCACTAAGCCACTGGCAGGCCGCCGCAAAACTATTCCTTGTTCCGTTTGTTCATGTATGTAAGGTTCACGATTTGACACCACGATGACTTCGTCGCCCGCTAACTCATCATGCAAAAGCGAGCGTAGTTTTTCTGGTGTCCACAATTGCGGTGACTGCCACTGCAATTGGCGTTCGCGATTCATTTCTATCAGCATGGCACGCAGATCGCCCACAAGCGGTCTAAATTCAGGAGGTGCCTGTTTGATTGCCTTACCGGTCTCACGTCGCAGCAGGCTTTTTAATGAACTAATCCAGCTAAGCCAACTCCAGTGAGTAATCCAGGCACTGAGCGTGGATATCACCAAGAACATCAACACAAAAGCACTAATTAAATAATGTCTGAATTCAGTACTACGTTTTTCCATAAAGCTGGTGTCTTGAGCCAGCATAAGTTTGCCCAGCATGACTCCGTCTTGCTCAATGATACTTTCAGTCACTAGCAAGCCCAGTACTGTCTTAGCCTGGCAATCCAATCGAGTTGAGTTCAAGTCGCTGCGATAAAGTAGTCGACCGTTGGTATCGCATAATCCGAAAGCAAGCACATGTCCGTCACGTACTGCACTTTCAAATGGCAGCCTGACTAAACCTGTGTCTTGCGATAACAGCGCTGACCTCGCAGGCTCGCTCAGAGCCGCGGCGACCATTTGCGAACGCGTTTTTAAATCCCGCAAAAACCAGCGGTGAGTCAATTCATCCGCCAGAGGCAGTAAGGCCAAGGCAAACAAACCCAGTATCAACGCAAGTGGCAAAATGAAACGCAGTGAGATGCGTAAGAAACGCAGGGACATCAGCTCGCGATATCCACGTCGAGATGAAATGAAGTTCGCATATCACTACAAAGTTGTCAGGTTGAAAAATACCGCCTGCGTGCGCTCAATTATCAGCGTGCATCTCAGTTGACCTAAAAGTTCAGATCTCAGTTGCATCAGAGTGAGCATCCACCTGCTTTGCTCAACCTGATGCCTGATTTTGGTGGTCATTACCCCGGGAATAACTGGCCGAGTGCCAATTACACGGCATGCAATTGGTGCAATGCATCATAGAAACTTGGCCCTTTCGCATCAGAACATTCTTGGAAAAAGCCCAAGCTGGTTATCATTAGGCAAAAAATGCGTGCAGGGCCGTTCACAGTGACGAGCCCGCTCAGCAATTACTACCTACAAGAAGGCAGATCATGGTGGAGACCAACACAAAAGCCGCGGATACATTTCCGCGCTTATTGCAACAGCATGGGCTAACGCGACCCATGAATGCGGCATTTCGCGAAAAGCATCTGGGCATCTGGCAGACAAGCACGTGGGCTGAGGTAGAAACGCAAGTTCGTCTACTGGCTTGTGGACTCGCGGCACTGGGTTTTAAGCGGGGTATGAATCTCGCCGTCGTTGGTGATAATCGCCCTCGTTTGTATTGGGCGATGGCAGCTGCTCAGTGTCTGGGTGGTGTTGCTGTTCCTCTCTACCAGGATGCACCCGCAGCAGATATGGCTTATGTGTTGGAGAACGCTGAAATCGATTTTGCTATCGTCGAAGATCAGGAGCAAGTCGACAAGCTATTAGAGATACGCGAAAGTATTCCGGGGCTGTCACACATAGTTTATGACGATGGTCGTGGCTTGCGTAATTACACGCAAGCTGGCGTACATTCATGCGATAGCCTGCAAGCACTAGGCAAAGTGCACGATCAGGATCACCCCGATTTTTTTCAGCAGCAAATCGATGCCGGTGACACGCACGATATCGCCGTGATCTTGTACACCTCAGGCACGACGGGCAAACCCAAAGGTGTGTGTCATTCGCATGCGGCGATGATTGCTACGGGTCATACGCTTATTGAATTCGATCAGGTATCGGCAGACGACGAAGTGCTGTGTTATTTGCCGCTGGCTTGGGTGGGCGATTTTCTTTATTCGTTCGCCATGTCACACATCGCTGGCTTCTGTCTCAACTGCCCAGAGTCCCCGGCTACGGTCGCGAGCGATTTGCGCGAGATAGGCCCTACGTATTACTTCGGGCCGCCACGCATTTATGAAAACATCCTGACTCAAGTCATGATCCGCATAGAAGACGCCAGCGCCATCAAGCGCTCGTTGTTTCATTACTTCATGGGTGTAGCACGACGCGTCGGTTTAAAGCTACTCGACGGCAAAGAATCGGTTAGCTTGATTGATCGAGTTTTATATTCCATTGGCGATCTGCTGATTTACGGCCCATTGAAAAATGTACTGGGCATGTCACGTATTAAAGTTGCGTATACCGGTGGCGAAGCAATCGGCCCGGATTTATTCGACTTCTACCGCTCTATAGGTATCAATCTAAAACAACTGTACGGCATGACGGAAACCTGCGTCACCGTCTGCATGCAGCGCTCGGGCGATGTGAAGTTAGATACGGTTGGTCGGCCTATGGCGGGAGTTGAGGTAAAAATTACTGATAGCGGTGAAGTCTTAGTGCGCTCGCCCGGCCTCATGGTGGGTTATTACAAAAAAGCAGATGACACTGCTGAAGCTATCGATAGCCAGGGGTATTTTCATACGGGCGATGCCGGCTTTTTTGATAATGATGGTCATCTCAAAATTATCGATCGCGCCAAAGATGTAGGCAAAATGGCGGACGGCACACTGTTCGCTCCTAAGTACATAGAAAATAAATTAAAATTTTTCCCCTTCATCAAAGAAGCGGTTGCTTTTGGTGATAATCGCTCTAGC
>JAULVH010000331.1:0-656 GCA_032111105.1 Burkholderiaceae bacterium
ATTGGTGGATCAACGAATGCGGTTGTTCACTTGCTGGCAATGGCAGGTCGTATAGGCGTGCCACTCACGCTAAAAGATTGGGATGATCTGGCCAGCGAATTGCCTTGCCTGCTTAATCTTCAGCCTTCAGGTAAATATCTGATGGAAGATTTTTATTATGCCGGTGGCTTGCCCGCATTGATGAAAGAAATCGCGCATGAGTTGCATCAGGATGCACTCACGGTGAATGGCAAAACGCTGGGTGAAAACATTAAAGATGCACCCTGCTACAACCGCGATGTAATCACCGCCTATGAACAACCCTTTAAGCCTGCTGCAGGCATTGCAGTATTAAAAGGTAATCTTGCTCCGGACGGCGCAGTAATTAAACCGTCTGCTTCATCGCCGCATTTACTTAAACATCGCGGACGTGCCGTGGTTTTTGAAGACACGGAAGATTTTCGTGCGCGCATCGACGATGACGATTTAGATATCGATGAAAATGAACAAGAATATGAGTTGTTTAAAGAAGTAACTCAAAATGAATTTGTTCCCGCTTTTATGATAATTGAGGAAGGTACAACAAAAGCAGAATTATTTGCTCCAAGCAGAGATTATGATGAAATAAGTGAAGCTATTGAAATTATTAAAAAAAGAATTTAATCCTCTTTTTTCTT
>JAULVH010000331.1:666-6311 GCA_032111105.1 Burkholderiaceae bacterium
AGTGCATCATGGTGCTAAAGAACTGCGGTCCGGTGGGATATCCCGGTATGGCCGAGGTAGGCAATATGGCGCTACCGAAAAAGGTGTTGAAAAAAGGGATTACCGATATGGTGCGTATTTCCGATGCGCGCATGAGTGGAACTGCGTACGGAACTGTCGTACTGCATGTTTCGCCCGAAGCCAGCATAGGCGGACCATTAGCCCTAGTACAAAACGGCGACATGATAGAGCTGGATGTACCCGCGCGTCGTCTGCATCTGGATGTGAGCGACGCTGAGCTGGCTACACGCAAGCTCAACTGGAAAGCACCTGAGCAACCCGAGCGTGGCTACGTAAAACTGTATGTAAAACATGTGCAGCAAGCGCATCTGGGCGCAGATCTGGATTTTCTGGTGGGTGCCAGCGGTGCGGATGTACCGCGCGAATCTCACTAAGAGGCTGTTTAAAAAAACCAACTGCTGTTTTATCAGTAGCTAAAATAAAATTGGCTGGCGCATTAATGCAATCTTTATTTGCATAAGCGTCAGCCAATATAACTATAACGACTCTCAGAGTTAACGAGACTAAAATAACAAGGACACACTCATGTCTGCTACTACTGCACACGTTCCCTATATACGCTTGCATGCCAACGATGATGTACTGATTGCGCGTCAACAGTTAATCGGTGGCACCCAGGTTGAGCAAGCTGTTATCAAAGGCTTGATTCCAGCCGGTCATAAGGTCGCAGCACGCGCTATCGCTACAGGATCACCTATACGCCGCTATAACCAAATCATAGGCTTTGCCAGCAAGCCCATAGCATCAGGCGAACACGTGCATGTGCATAACTGCACCATAGGTGAAGAAAAAGGCAGCTTCACGCGCGACTACGCGTTTTGCGCAGACGTGCAACCCGAGCGCCCTAAAAAGCATGCGCAGTTCATGGGTTACCAACGCAAAAATGGCCGCGTTGCGACCCGCAATTACATAGGCATACTATCGAGCGTTAATTGCTCAGCGACGGTAGTGCGAGCGATTGCTGATTTTTTCTCACGTCGTAACAACGCAGCAGCCTTGCAGAATTTTCCCAACATAGACGGCGTCGTCGCTTTAACGCATGGCACTGGTTGCGGCATGGATCACAGCGGGCTAGGTATGCAGCTTCTGCGACGTACCTTAGCCGGTTATGCAACCCACGCGAATTTCGCAGGCGTATTGGTTATTGGTCTGGGATGTGAAACCAATCAGTTGGCTGCCTGGTTAGATCATAGTCATCTCGATGAAGGCCCACTGCTACGCACATTTAATATTCAAGACACGGGTGGTACAGCTAAAACGATCGCCAAAGGTATCGCTATCGTCAATGAGATGCTGCCAATTGCGAATGACTGCTCGCGAGTGGCGTGTGATGTATCGCACCTGACAGTAGGTCTGCAATGTGGTGGATCAGACGGTTACTCGGGCATCAGTGCCAATCCAGCTTTAGGCGTAGCCGTTGATTTGTTGGTTGAACACGGAGGCACAGCAATACTTTCAGAGACGCCTGAAATTTATGGTGCCGAGCATTTACTGACGCGCCGTGCCATTAACCGTGAAGTCGGTGAAAAACTGGTACACCGTATCCATTGGTGGGAGCACTACACCAGCATCAATGAAGGCGAAATGGACAATAATCCTTCGCCGGGCAACAAGGCTGGTGGCCTCACAACCATTTTAGAAAAATCCTTAGGTGCAGTCGCCAAAGGCGGCACCAGCAATTTGCGCGCCGTGTATGAATATGCCCAACCTGTTACAGAGCACGGCTTTGTCTACATGGACACGCCCGGTTACGATCCCGTGAGTGCTACCGGACAAGTGGCGGGTGGTGCCAACTTAATCTGCTTTACAACTGGCCGCGGCAGCGCCTATGGTTGCGCGCCCTCGCCTTCACTCAAACTGTCGACTAACTCTGCCCTCTGGCAACGACAACAAGAAGATATCGATATCAATTGCGGTGAAATCATCGATGGCACCAGCTCACTGGAAACGATGGGTGAGCAGATTTTTAAACTACTCATCGCCACCGCATCAGGTCAGGCCAGTAAGAGTGAACAGCATGGGTACGGACAAAGTGAATTCGTACCCTGGCAGGTCGGCGCGGTTATGTAGAGGTATAACCCAGAGCATCTCACTCCTTGATGTAGCGATACATCTCGGTGTGATCTGCACCTTGACCCAGTGACTTGTCGGCGGCTTGCCAGACTTTAAGACAGTCATTGGAAAATCCAGATTTAGCATCAACTTGCTCTATAAAACGATGAGCGGTTTCTAAATCTTTTTTCATCAAAGCGAGTGAAAATCCTGAGTTAAATGCGTCTGACAACATGAAGGCTTCTACTTTGTTTTCAGTAGTGTTATTTTTGCCCGTTGACGCATTAAATACCTGATTAACCAAATGCGGATCAATACCAAATTTGATCGCTGCTGATAGAGACTCACTCACTGCTAGCAAGCCCGCCGCTGATACATAATTGTTGAGTGCTTTAACAGCATGACCTGCACCCGACTGGCCTACATGGGTAAGTGTTTTACCCAACGTTTGCAGCACAGGGTAAGCACGCTCAACGAGCGACGTATCGCCACCTATCATGATGGCTAAAGTTCCCGCAACCGCTCGCTTGACTCCGCCTGATACGGGAGCATCGATTAAGCCTATGCCGAGCTGAGATAGTTTTTCAGCGTTCTGACGGGTGTGCATGGGGTCCGATGAACCCATATCGATAATCAGCGAACCCGCCTTCACCTGTCGCGCAAGCGCTTCATCGCCATCCCAAAGCAATTTATCGACGATCGCACTGTCAGGCAGCATAAGTACTACCAGATCGGCGTTAGTCAACGTCGCTGATGCTGATGCTGCAAAATGAAATTGCGCATGACCCACAAACTGATCTGCTGACTGAGTCACACGGTCATACCCGTGCACCGTAAAACCAGCTTTGAGCAGGTTGTGCGCCATGGGCGCTCCCATCTGGCCCAGACCAATAAAAGCTATCGTTGTTAGTCCCACGTTTATATTCCCATTTCTTTCAAAACTTCTTTTGCATTGCGAAAGCTGTCTATCGCTGCGGGTACACCGCAATAAATAGCCGTCTGTAGCAGTACCTCTTTGATCTCTTCTTTGGTGACACCATTGTTGATAGCGCCGCGCACATGCAGCTTTAATTCATGTGGGCGATTTAATGCAGTCAGCATGGCGAGATTGAGCATGCTGCGCGTTTTGCGGTCTAAGCCGGGACGATTCCAGACTTCATTCCAGCAGTACTCTGTCACCAGTTCTTGCATGGGCAAATTGAAATCATCTGCATTCTTGATCGAATTATCAACGTAGTCAGCGCCCAACACCGCACGTCGTGTAGCCAAGCCTTGTTCGAAAGCGTCTTTGTTCATTGCAGTCTCCTTGAGGTGGTTTGTGTAAGAATTTTAATGCCCACCATAGAGACTAGTCGCACTACCGTCAATGCGATCCAGTTAAAGCAGCACTTATCGACAGACTAAGACCAGGCCACTCGATTCGCCCTATTTGTTATTTATGTAACGCCAGCGATATCACTTGAATCAAGTTGATACTGGCTTTACATTGTCTGAATAGGTATTCAATCTTTATCTGGAAGCGACTATGGAACCGTTGATGACGCTAGTGGTCTGTTTAGCTAACTGTGGTGGCGCGATATCGCGCGAAGATGAGTTGGGACTACTATCGGGTAGTTATGCTCAGCTCTGCAGTGAAATGTACTACCTCAAGCAAAATCACTGCCCCGAGCTGGAGGCACCCGTCATGCTGCAGTGTCTTAATGTATTGGATAGGGCACTGAGTCTTAAACACAGTAATGACTTCAAAGCGGGACTAAAATTTCTACAACAGCGCTTTGCACAAGAATTACCGGGCGTTGTCAGCCAAAAATTTAAACTTGCTTTACCGCGCAATGAAAACGACACGACCAAGACCTGCCTTTGGCTTGCGCAGGAAAACAGCGCGCAGCGTTTTCAAAAAGTGCAAACCATACTCACCTTGGAAAAGCGGCGCGACTGAATCGTTTTAATTAAAACCCAGCACGCCTTCGGGAGATGCTGATCTATGGTGAATTTTATGGCGAGACGGGGTAGCTGTGCGACGCGGGGCAAAGTAAATCAAGGGGTTAGTTTGGTTCATAACTCATGAAACGTCTCGTTTTTTATTTAATCAGTGCTTCCTTAGGAAAGACCTTTTTCTTCGCGTACCTGACGAGCGATCGCTTCGACTTTTTCATCACTCATACCTAGCTTTGCTTTGAGTTCTTCCAGCTTCATACGCTCTTCTTCGGTCACAATTCCATCTTCCAGCACTTCGCGTATTTGTATCTCGAACAGAACCTCACGCCGCTCAACCTGTGTGGTGTATGCCGTGGCTACAACGCCAGTCAAAATTGCGGCTAGTGCGATACCCAATACCTGAGTCAGCACCACCAGCACTACGCCAACCATGGATACCGGATCGACATTGCCCCAACCAGAAATGATGGTCAGCAAGTACCATTTCATAGTGGCCGGAATCGATGGGAAGACTTCCGGCTGCAAGTGACCTTCGGCGATATAAATCAGTGACGAGCACAGCAAGCACGAAATAAACAACAAAAATATGGCCGAAGTGAATGAGTCACGCTCGGTTTTGACTGCTTCAGCCAAATCCGAAAATGCGCTGTTGTAGCGAGATAGCTTAAAAATTCGCATTAATCGGAACAAGCGTAAAAAGCGCAGATCCAAACCGGGAAACAATAATTGGAGATAAAACGGCAGCGTTCCAAAAAAATCGATCAAGCCGTAAAAACTAAACAGGTATTCCTTACGGCCTCGCCAGGCTCCTCCGTCTTCTTTGGCATATTTCACACCATACGTCCAAACACGTAATACATACTCTATCGAAAATATCATCACGCTCACTACATCAAATGCGTGAAAATAAACCTCGTATGCTTCGTGCAATTCATGAACGGATTCAAGAATGATGGCCACTACATTTAAAACAACAACGGCAGCTATAAATACTTCGCAGTAGCGTGCTGCGCGCTCATGCACAGAGCCGTCTAGAATTTTATAAATCTTTAGCTGTATCGCTCTCATAACTGTGTTTAGTTAAAGACTAGTTAACACCACAAGTAATAATTTCATAAAATCAGAACCTCGATTAAGGCGTCCAGGTTTTGATAAGCAAAGCTACATTAATATATCCTTTGTGATGCCTGGTTACCCATTATTTTGCATCAAAAAATTTGAAATTGAATCACTCTATCGTCAGCCAGAACCTGAAAATTAAATGGCTACTGACACCTCAACTCTAGTCGTAACGAAGTTTAGATGAGCTTTCATTAAGAATTGAATAACATTAATGGAGCTTGGCGCCGAATTTGTGCGCAAGCTGACATCTTTCTGACGAATAAAACGCTTAAACTTACAAGCTTTGAAATTAGTTTAAAAAACCCATAGCGATCAATGCAATTTCACTTATAGTCGTGGCTGGTCGTTTTTTGTTTTTGGTATTTATCTTACGGAGTTAAACATGGCTGTCGATCAAGACTTTGGGAACCTGCAGGTAGGTAAGGGCGTAACTATCAGTGGCGTATTACATGTTCCTGGCGAGGCATTTGTAG
>JAULVH010000332.1:0-2233 GCA_032111105.1 Burkholderiaceae bacterium
CCTGACGGGTCGCTACGAGCTAGGTCCGTTCGCCCTACAGCTGGGTTTAATCAGCCTTCAGTTGCTCGACCCGGTGCGCATCGCCATACCCATGATCACCCAACTCGCCGATGACATCGACCAAACTATCGGCTTATCGGTGCTCGGTAATCAAGGCCCCACCATCATTTACATTGCTGAATCCAGTTACCCGATACACGTCAACATGCGTACCGGCACGGTGATGTCCATACAATCAACGGCCACCGGTCGCGTGTTCGCTGCTTTTCTCCCTCCGCGGCAGGTCGATCGCATGCTGGAACAAGAGCGACGTAATGGCATCGCGGCGGCATTCGGTGCACAAGGGGTGAAAGCCGACGCACTTGAGAATTTATTAATTGATGTACGCAAGCGCGGAATGGCGCGCGTTCAGGGAGAGCCCATCCCAGGCATTAATGCGATCTGTGCACCCGTCTTTGAGCACACAGGCGCAATCAAACTGGGCATCACAGCTATCGGGCCTGCAGGAAGTTTCGATTCTAACTGGAGTGGCAACATTGCAAAACAAGTAAACGCCTGTGCAAAAGCAATTTCACACCGCTTGGGCTATCAAGACCCCTGAATTAAATTTAACTGCGTGGCCGCAGGCAGCAATTTTCTATTTCCGGTACGATTCATGTCAGTGAATGCTGCCTGAGGTGCGTATGAAAACAATGCTGGCAAGTCTTTTGATGATACTGCTGACCCATTCTGCCTACGCAACAGAGTGGAAGCTGATTTCAGAAACAGAAGAAAAAGATAAAACCGTCAGTTGGTATGTCGACATGGGCAGTATCGTTCGTGAAGAAGATTACCTGCGCGCTTTCTTAAGAACTTCCTGGTCTGTGCCCCAATACGGGCCCGATGATGTTCCCTACCAATCGTCTACCTACATAAATTATTTTGATTGCAGCACGGGGAAAATTGCGTATACCGGCAATGCTTATTACCGCACCACTGAGCCCGGTGGAAAACCTCTGCACCAAGAACCTGAGCACCCTGTAGAAAAACTTAAGTTTCAACCGGTACGGTTGGGTTCTGCAGGAGAGGAACGTTTAAGGTTCGTTTGTAAATTTCGCTCGAAAAATTTTATGACTGAACGATCTTCGTCTTCCTACCTGGGCTAGCTTGATAAGACTGCGCAGAGTTACTGACTTATCAGTACAGTCATCAAAGAAAAACAAATAAAAAAAACCGCAGACTAAGCTGCGGTTTTTTTATGGGCGCGTTACGCATCACACACGGCGTTTGTATTCGCCGGTACGTGTATCAATTTCTATTTTATCGCCCTGACCTACAAACAACGGAACTGAGACTTCGAATCCCGTCGCGATTTTTGCAGGCTTTAACACTTTGCCCGATGTATCACCCTTAACAGCGGGTTCGGTATACGTAATTTCTCGCACCACCGTTGTTGGCAATTCAACAGAGATTGCTTTTTCATTGTAGAATACGACTTCACATGCCATGCCGTCTTCAAGGTAATGAATCGCATCACCCAAGTTTTCGGATTCAACCTCATGTTGGTTGTAATCGACATCCATAAACACATACAGCGGATCAGCAAAGTAGGAGTACGTCGCGTCCTTACGATCCAAGTTCACGATTTCAAACTTCTCATCGGACTTGTAAACTGATTCCAGACCAGCTTCGGTGAGTAAGTTTTTCATTTTCATCTTGACCACGGATGCATTGCGGCCAGATTTGGAGAATTCGGTACGGATTACGACCATAGGCTGACCTGCAACCATAACAACATTACCAACGCGGATTTCTTGAGCGGTTTTCATAGGAATAGTTTGAAGTTACTGAAGTGACTCGCCCACACATTAACGATACATGTTCGCGGGTGTGAGTCAGTGAAAGCTTGCGCGATTTTACCCGATTTTACTTGCGAACCGAATTAGTTGAGCAGAGAGCTCATCCACCGAGGCCACCTTTGCAGACCATTGCCGTTGGTGTAACGCTAACGTTGGCAGCAGTTTGACCAAGGCTGCCCAATCAAAAACCTCCCCCTGCTTGCCATTCCAGGCCTGCCAGAAGGCCCTGACAACCTGTGCATCAGGCTCACTCATGCCCAGGCAATACTGATCCAGAAAAGCGGCCAATTTGATGAGATGTGCGTCGTCGTGCTGAGGATACAACTGCCAAACCAAGGGCTGCTGTGCCCAATGAGCACGCACCAGACTGTCCTCCCCGCGTATAAAATTCACAT
>JAULVH010000333.1:0-5644 GCA_032111105.1 Burkholderiaceae bacterium
CAGGGTATTTATCAATCATATCGTCATTCACATCTCTATCAAATATAGCCATCACCAAGGGTGGCAATGAGGTAAACACAATATTATATGCAGTCATGAATATTTCCATACCTGGAATGTAAAGCGCATCAAGCCTGCTGCGTTTGCGCCTTACGATTTGGATCAAGAAAATTACACCACATTGTTGTGGATGTTCGAAGGATTCACCAGTTATTACGATGACTTGATTTTGCTGCGGTCGGGTGTGATCGATGCGCCCGCTTATTTAAAGCTGCTGGAAAAAACGATTAATGGTGTGGCGCGTAGCCGCGGCAGGCTAAAGCAAACGGTTGCTGAATCCAGCTTTGATGCTTGGACCAAATACTATCGCCAGGATGAAAACGCACCCAATGCCATTGTTAGCTATTACGCTAAAGGATCCTTGGTTGCCTTGCTGCTGGATTTAATCATACGACGTGACACACGCGGACGACGTTCGCTAGACGATGTGATGCGCGCACTATGGCGCCGCTATGGCCGGCATTTTTATTCTGCGCAGGGTGGCTTCGGCGTAGAAGATCACGAACTTGAAAACTTATTCGATGAAATCACCGGGTTAACGCTGAAATCAGTTTTTGATTTGGCGATACGTAGTACGCGTGATCTGCCACTGGAAGATGCATTTGCGCGCCTGGGAATTAGTCTTAATGATCAGCGCAAAGCAGGTAAGCCTTCCTTGAATGTACGTGTACAACAAGAAGGCGGATTGTGTAAATTAGCTAGCGTGCATGAAACAGGCCCGGCGCATCATGCAGGTTTGTCTGCGGGCGATGTACTTATCGCAGTCGATAATTTACGTGTTACCGGCAGCAATCTGGACGGCTTATTGCAACGCTATCGTGTGGGTGATGTGGTGCAGATACACGCTTTTCGGCGTGATGAATTAATGAGCTTTGAGGTTACGCTGGAATCAGATACGACGCCTAACTATGCTCTGGTGATGCGTGACAAACCTATCGCTGCAGCGCGTCTGCGCAAAGCATGGTTAAAGTCGCGTAAATAATTTGACGCTTACACTTTTCAAATGGCTCGCTAATTCTGTAGTTATAAAACTAGCTACTCAAAAACTCACCAATTAATAAAAATTAAAAGGATATGTTCATGCGCCAGTTTTCATCGCGATTGATTCGTTGTGTTTTAGTGCCTATTGGTTTGCTGGTGCTAAGCACCAGTGTTTCAGCGGTTGAATTAGCACCCGGACTGCCGCAATCGCAAGGCATGTCTGCTACGCGACTGGCACGTGTGCATGATGTGCTTCAAGCTGAAATCACTGGCGATCGTATGCCTGGTGCTGTGGTGTTGGTTGCTCGCAAAGGCAAAATTATTTATTCCGATGCTGCGGGTTTTCAAGATAAACCTAATGGTAAACCGATGAAGCGCGATGCGATTTTCCGCGCGTACTCGATGACTAAGCCGTTGGTATCGGTACTAACGATGATGCTGGTTGAAGAAGGCCGCCTGCAGTTAAATGATCCGGTGTCTAAGTTTTTTCCTGCGATGGCAAAAATGACGGTGCTGTCGAATCCGGCAGATGCCAACAGCGAGCGCGTACCAGCAGCACGACAAATCACGGTTCATGACCTGTTGCGACACACATCGGGCATTACCTACGCAGAATTCAGTCGCTTTACTGCCATTAAAGGACCTTATCAAGAAGCAGGATTATTTTCGCCCGAGGTGCAAGGCAAGTGGATCACACTCACCCCGCAGCAGCAAATTGATGCCTTATCAAAAGCACCGTTGCTATGGCAGCCGGGTTCAACATGGGAATATGGTTTATCTACCGATTTGCTGGGCCGTGTACTTGAATCCATCACGAGTCAAACCTTGAGTGATTTGCTAGAGGAGCGATTGTTCAAACCCTTGGGCATGAAAGACACCAGCTTTTTAGTACCAGCGGCTAAAGCTGCGCGTCTTGCTGAACCATTTCGTATTGATCCTCTGACGGGTCAACCTTACTATCTTGTGCTCGATGTCACCAAGCCTATGGGTAATGATTCAGGAGGCGCGGGTATATCAACCACGGCGGATGACTATTTACGTTTTTGTCAGATGCTGCTTAATGGCGGCAGTTTTGATGGCAAGCGTTATTTGTCACGCACAACGATTACGCTAATGACTTCAGATCATCTGGGTCCTAAGGTGGCCACACCAGCGCAACCCGGTGAACTACTCATGGGCGTGCAAGGGTATACCTTTGGTTTGGGTTTTATGGTGCGACAAGGCCCGGGTATGGCCGGAGTACATGGCTCGGAAGGTGACTATGCCTGGGGCGGTTATGGTGGCACGTTTTTTTGGATTGATCCCAAAGAGCAGCTGATTGGTTTACTGATGGCGCAAACACCCGGCGCATCACGTCAGCACTACCGTCGCATGATTAAAACTTTGGTTTATCAAGCAATCGAATAATTCGTTAATTCAAAAAATCAGGACAGCAAATGATCTATCAACAAATCAAATGCTGCCTGATCAAATTGTTGATTATCGAAACGACACAGTGATGCATGGTCGGGTGGTTGCACGCGTCGTTTCAGATAGTCGTCCCAGTTCGCAAGCTTCCAGGCATCACGATCATCAGCACGGTGTTCTATGCGCCGTCTGGCTTCTTCAGTGGATAGATCTATCCATGCCACACGACAAACGGTATTAGCAGGCATTCCCAATAGTGTGGGCTCAAAAAATTTTCCTGCCATGAGCTCGCGCGTGAAGGGCCCTACCAACATCACGTTCATTCCAAGTGCGAGGTTTTCTCGGGTGATGTCTAATAATCCTGAGTATTCACGATCACGTAGATTTTGCAGATAAGTAGGACTATCTCTGTCCGCAGGGTTCCCCGTTAGCAGCCCCATGACATGCGAGCTAAAGGCACCATACGCGGTGTCTTTATCGAGAAAGAAAAAATCCCGTTGGCTTTTATCAGCAAGTAATGGCAAGGCGCGTTTGGCCAAAGTCGTCTTGCCGGTGCCGGCATGTCCGGCAAATAACAGCAGGCGGGGCGTGTGAATGGACTCAATAGTTTTCAAAATGGTATTTTCAAGGAAAGTTGCCAGAAAGTAGTGCAAACTATGTAAAACTTGTATGATGCAATATCGCATAGCTAATGGCGATATCGAACAGCTTTGGCAGGCATTTTCTACTCAACCCTGAACGACAAGACATTATGGCTGACACAAATCCTCCCGGTTCTCTCTTTGTTGGAGACGGTGTTTACATGCAGGGCACTATTACTGTGCCCGGAATAGCTAGC
Source organism: Burkholderiaceae bacterium (assembly GCA_032111105.1). Taxonomy (GTDB): domain Bacteria; phylum Pseudomonadota; class Gammaproteobacteria; order Burkholderiales; family Burkholderiaceae_D; genus Pernthalerella. The sequence goes on from JAULVH010000333.1 coordinate 3,287, forward strand.
ATTGACGGTAAGCTAGAAGGTCAATTAACCGCTGATGTGATTGTCATTCAAACCAATGGCTCCGTCGACGGTAAGACCACAGCTAATCATATTAAGGTTGCGGGTTCGTTAACGGATACAGCCGTTGCCAACAAGACCTTGGTAGTCGAATCTTCTGGCGTGATTTCTGGATCAGTGACCTACGCTGAAATGGAAATCAAAAAAGGTGGCTCACTACAAGGCGGCATTTACAAGATAGGAAGCGAAATACCGGTCAAGGCCGCACCTCCTGCGCCACCACCGCCAGCTCCTGTTGCTCCCCCACCTCCCGCCGAGCCAGAGGCTGCAGCTGCAGCTGAGGCTGACGATACCAATCCAGAAACCTGATTACCTGATCTGCGACTACATTTTTTCGGGCTGCCCAGGCAGCCCGAATGCATAGAGCTAATCAAACACGCTCAGTTCATTGCTGCTGGCTGAGATACACGAAATTTTGATCTAGCTACAGGTTTGCCCAGCCGAACAGTGCGTTAATTCCTATCAAGGTGCCACATCCGTTGGCGCCATAGGAGATCGCCATGAAAAAAGAGTTCAGCCTTGTCGTCGGAATAATCGTGCTGTGTGCAGCGCCCGCAGCGCTGGCAAAAATGAGTGCAGCCGATATGGATGCGGCCCGATCGACGTTTCAGTCCTCTGGATGCAGCAGCTGTCACTCTGCTACTGATAGTGCGGCTGGCCCTTCCCTGAAAGCGATTGTTAAACGCTACAAAGGCAAACCCGTGGTTGTGGAGCTGGCTAATCGGATACGCACTGGAAGTCAGGGGCGCTGGGGTGATTTGCCTCATCCCGCTATTGACTACCTGAGTCAGGCTGAGGCCGCGCTTATGGCCAAGTGGATACTCAGCGGCGCGCGCTGATGAATTACTGAGGGCACATGGCTTCTGCCATGATGCGACGACGGATTTCTGGATTGCTTTCCTTGGAGAGCTGCTCCATCAGCACAGCCATGCGCTGACCTTGTTGTTTCATCATTGGGATTTCCGACATCGCCGGCGTCTCACCCAGGCGAATCTGGGGCTCGGGCGTGGATTTTTCTTCCTTATCCGCTGCCCGAACAGCCAAGCTGGAACCTAGCACCAACATCATTATCATTAAGCATAATTTTTTCATCGTGGCCCCCTCTGGCTAGCTCTTAAAACATTATAGGAGCAAATTTTGCTGGGCGGCTATGAGGCAAGACTATAATCCGTTTGTCTATGAAACAGCGCCTAACAAATCACATCAAGCTGACGTTTTATCTGTGCCTGTTGACCGCAGTCGCGGTTGTCCTTTTTTTGCGCGATGCACCGGCTTCTTCGGGTTTTTTGCCGCTGATGTACCAAATCAGTATTGCGGGCTACTTCGGTACGCTGTTACTCATTTGTAGTGTTCTATTACTTCCGTTTAGTGCAATTAGCAAAACGCGTTGGTTGCTTCCTCTGCTGGCGTGGGTATGGCTGATTTATCTGGCGATAGATCTGGTTGTTTTTAATCTTTACCGATTTCATTTAGATTGGTTGATAGTCCGGATGTTTTTTCTGGATTTTCGCGGAATGGGCATACCCGCAGTGGTGTTGGGGTTCGTTGCCATCTTAGCGATTGTGATGTTGGCTGGCGTATTCTGGTTACACAGCTCGGTTCGCACTGGCTCGATAAAACGCCTCCCAGTATTTATTATGGGCCTCGTGCTCATGCCTGCCGGCTTGGCCACCAATTCAGTTATTAATATCTGGGCTGCTCACTACACACGCGAAGAAATCACTAGCTACCGGCCGTATCTACCGCTGTACTACCCCGTAGAAAAATCAAACAGCGCGAAAAGTATAAGTCAATGGTGGCCCGCATTGTTTCCGGCCAAGGCTGGGCAAGTGGATTCCATAGCGATGAAGTCCAGCGGGCTTGTTCGCTATCCATTACAAGACCCTGCTTGCCTATCCAAACCGAATCCACCCTCTATCTTATTTATCGTGCTTGAGAGCTGGCAGGCAGACAGCCTTAACGCAGAGGTTATGCCTAACCTGAATAAATTTTCGCAGCGCTCTACCCGCTTTGAAAAACACATCTCTAGTGGTGCAGTCACTGTACCGGGCTTATTTGGTTTGATGTATGGCTTACACCCAAATTATTTTGAACTATTCAAATCATCACCTGGGCGCAATCCCAGTTTGTTTACTGAGACGCTACATCAACTGGGTTACGAATCACGGGTATTCACATCCAGTAATTTAGATGGATTTTCGTTACGTAAATTATTTTTCCCGCATGTGGCAGAGCAAAACGTCATCACACTCGCATCGGATGAAGAAATCGTCGCGCGCTATTTAGCTAGCGCTGATGCAC
>JAULVH010000334.1:0-670 GCA_032111105.1 Burkholderiaceae bacterium
CCGCCGCCCAAGAGATGAGATAACAACGCTACACGCGAAGCGAGTTTGTAAGGTTCATTACCCGCTTCACGGTAGCTGCCGTCTTGCCACATGGCTGCAATTTGAGCGCTCAATTCTTTGATCGTAGCTATTTCCTGCTTCAAGCCTTTGATTTCATTATTTAGGTTTTTGAGTTCAGTCGTTATTTTTTGGAGTTCATCGGCATAGCTGGACGAGTTGGTATCTAAATTCTTGATTTTTGTATTAAGGATTGTTGCATCATTTTCTTTTGCACTTAGCTCGCTATCTTTGTTGGCTAGACGCTTGTTAGTAACTACTACAAGCTTATCCATAGAACGGTTATTGATGCGTTCATTCACATAATTCGTGCCGCTTACAGCCTCACCGATGATCGGGTTCGTCGCCAAGACAGTAGCGCCTTTATTCACGCCTATATTAAAGTCGATGATTTCTGCTATGACTGCTTTACCATTAATTTCGATACGCTTCGCAGAAATTTCATTTCTTAGATCGTCCCAAGCTTGCGCTTGTATGGCAACCATTTCCTTTTCATCGCCGCTGGCAGAAAAGCCAAATAATTTATGTAGTTGATGGCGCAAATTATCGGGTGTTAGCAGTCCTACCGAGGTAAACAACACTTCCTCACCCTTTGCAATTTGCTTCAAAAATT
>JAULVH010000334.1:680-1065 GCA_032111105.1 Burkholderiaceae bacterium
ACGTGTCATTTCAAGAATAAATACTTCTCGCGCACGATTGAGTGCGCCTTGACGTTGCAGTATTTGACCTAATACAGGGTTGGCTTTGACAAGACTAGCCAATACGTTTCTTAGCTCCGATTTGTTAAGCAGGTTTTCAATAGCGATATCGAGCCCCTGTTCAGTCGAGACTACCTGTCGGTTGGTGCCTAATTGCGCTAACCACTGATCGCCAGTAGTTGAGTTTAATAAAATAACTTTTAGTTTTTCAACCAACTCATTTCGTAGTGGGTCGTGTTGTGACTTTGGGGCGCTTACAGAAGGAGGGGTATTCGTAGCGCTTTCAGAGGTAACTGTGCTTGTAGCACTTTCAGCGGAAGTGGCATTCGTAGCGCTAACTCCACCG
>JAULVH010000334.1:1075-4925 GCA_032111105.1 Burkholderiaceae bacterium
CACCGGTAGTAATAGTGGTGGGATTAACCTTTACCTTCCCAAATAGGGATTGAATAGTCTCACCTAATTCTGCATCGGGTATCGCTTTAATACCTGCTTCATCCAGCCCGTAGGGAGCTAAGGTGCCATGCCGGGTGCCACCAAAAATTTCTTCGCCATTAACTGTGCACGATGTAGTGGCGCCAGTAGTGACGTGATTAACTTCTGAGCTGCAGTGAGAGTTAATGCCGCCATTGACTGATTTTCCGTCTTTGCCTGTATGGGTATATTCAGCTGTGGTGCTGGCAGTAATGGGAGAATCCTTAGACGTAATTTGGATGAGATTGGGATTCGTGAGGATTTGTCCAGCGGGCACCGTTGTTGTTGTAATGATTGCGGCTGCTTGCGATTGATGCGCTTTATCTTCAACGGGTACGGTAAATTCACTCTTAATAATCGACCATTCGGATGAATTTAGCTCTCGACTAATGCTGGCTTTTAACTGTTTTGAGGCATCTTTAATGCCTGCTTTTTCAAGCACGCTTTGCATCAGCATACGTTCGGTAAAATGCTCTGTTGCCAAACTACTAGAGTCCGGATTGTTGAGGTCTGTTATTTGGCTTGCCATATGCTTAAGCATGCTTGCTTGCTTGTTGGCTAAGCTGAAATTAAATAGCTTTCCGATTCCTTTGATCTCTTTTTTGCCGATTAATTGAGTACTAGTGAATTGCTTTTCATGCTCATTTTTCGGAAATTTTTCTATTGATTTAATTCGATTCTCTAATGTTTGAATTAAGTTTTTAATTTCGTTAGTTTGAATTGTTTGAGAGTTGAGTACATGGATCGTTGCTTGGATTTCAATTTTTTTGGCATTACAGATTTTTTCTTTGGTGTCAGGTGACTGATAATCTTTTATCGTCTTGATTTGAATGTCTAACTGCTGTTGGACTTTTTCCATGTGAGTTAAGATGAGTTTACTTTCAGCTGTAATAGATTTTTTATCCCCTAACTCATCTAAGGCTACTTGGTGCTCATCAATGTGTTTTTTCAGAGAGATGATTTTTGCGTCAAGATCTGTCTTTATGTTATTTAGATTTTTTATAGAAACTGAATTCATATCAATAAAATTCAAGGTACTTTTCAGCTGAGTCTCTGCTTTGCAAGAATCTTGCCATGCACCTTTCGTTAAGCTGATAAGTATTTTTGGAGCTGCCTGCTTTTCAATTTCTAATGATTTGCCAGCCGCTCTAACATTCATTTCAAAGGTCTTGACTCGTATTGGTGTGATGGTGGAATTAGTATCTGCTGTGGGATTTTGTTTTTCTGCATCAGTTGTTTTCGATATCTGATCTATACCTTTAGCCAATTCATCAAAAATCTCTCCCAAATTACTAACAAGATCGTGATAAGCAGACTTTCCTTGAGATGCGCTTGTATGCGCACCGACGTAGGCTTTGAATTGTTTAGCATGCAAATTTAATGCAAAGCTCAATTCTTTTAATTGTTTTGAGTTTCCTTTGTTGGCAAAATCATCGCTTTCTGAATCGCCGCTGATTTCATTTAGTACGTCGCGTAATACGGCGAGTGCGGGGTGCAATGAAGAGCGCTCATTATCACTTAACTTTACTTTTGCTTCCTTAAAACCAAGGATGGCTTGCTTACTCTTTTCGATGGCAGTCGTTAATTCGCTTTTATCTACTTGAACTGTTTGCAGGGCAGTCTTAAGTGTTGTCGCACTAGTATCCACTTCGCCTGTGTTATTCAGGACGGCTGGCGGCGCGATAGTAGAGACCCGCATGGTTGGACTCCCGGTAGCTTTATAAGTAATACCAAAAATACTACCGCGCACAAGGTGGTTCTACTCAGGGACTAGTACACCGTTCTATAAAATACAACAGATGCGGGGAGGGAATAGACTAGGGAATAGCTCAGGCGGGTTCGGCAAATTCCACCAATAGTTGGACTCGCGAGCGACCGTTGTACTCATTGACATCCAAACGGTAAGCCGCCCGGATTTTGTCGGGCAGGGTATCGGCATGATTAAACCAGATAGCTTCGAATTCACGCCCATCTTTTTCTAGCTGCAATTTCAAGTGCCGGTCTTTGAGTAGCCGCTGATTGAGAACACGAAATTCGTCACAAAACACGGGTGGCGGAAAGCCCTGACCCCAGACTTGATCTTCCAGCAGTCGTATAAATTCAAGGCTTCAGTATTCATTTTCTAGCGAGCCATCGGTTTCCAGCACATGCTCAAGCTCGGCGGCAGATAACCATTCTTTACCCACGGCTTCGAACGCCAGTGCAAATGCTGCAAAATCAGTTTCACGCAAACTTAACCCTGCGGCCATCGCGTGCCCGCCAAACTTATCGATCAAGCTGGGCGCGCGTTTGGATACCAAATCGAGTGCATCGCGTAGATGAAAGCCGGGAATGGAGCGTCCCGATCCTTTAATCAATCCATTGCCCGCAGGGGCGAAGGTAATAGTTGGTCGGTAAAACTTTTCTTTGAGTCTCGAGGCAACGATACCGATTACCCCTTGATGCCAGTCTTCGTTGAATAGAGTCAGGGTGGCATTCTCAGTGGGTTGAATATCTTCCAGTGAAGCAAGCGCAGCTTCTTGCATGTCGGTTTCTATTTCACGTCGCTGTCGGTTAATGGTGTCGAGTTCGCGTGCGATGTTCCAGGCGCGGGTGGCGTCGTCGGTCAGCAAGCATTCAATCCCCAATGACATATCGGATAGTCTGCCGGCCGCATTTAACCGCGGCCCGAGCGTAAAACCTAAATCAAACGGTGTCGCTTTACGCATCTCTCGCGATGCCACCGAGAACAGCGCAGCGATACCTGTATGTGCGCGTCCTGCGCGTATGCGCTTAATGCCTTGCGCAACCAGTATGCGGTTGTTGGCATCGAGCTTAACGACATCGGCTACCGTGCCCAGCGCAACTAAATCCAGCAAGCTATCGAGACGAGGTTGGGTACTTTCATCAAAATGGCCGCGCTTACGACATTCAGCACGCAAGGCCAGTAGCGTGTAAAACATCACACCTACGCCAGCTAAGTTTTTACTCGGAAAGCCGCAACCGGGTTGATTGGGATTGACGATCACAGCGGCATTTGGCAGCGTTTGTGCTGGCAGGTGGTGATCGGTAACCAGTACTTCTATGCCGCGACGACTAGCTTCTTCAACCCCGGCATGGCTGGCGATACCGTTATCGACGGTGATGATGATGTCGGGTGATTTTTCGCGTGCGGTAAGTTCTACGATTTCGGGTGTGAGCCCATAACCGTATTCAAAACGATTGGGTACGATGTAATCAACTCGCGCACCCATGGCGCGTAATCCTCGTAGCGCAACGGCGCAGGCGGTAGCACCATCACAGTCGTAATCAGCGACGACAGTAAGATTTTTCTTGGCTTCGATCGCATCAGCTAAAAATACCGCCGCCTTTTCTACGTGGGTAAGCTGGCTCGGTGGAATCAGGCCATTCATTTCACCCGACCATTGATCTGGTGAATTGAGTCCGCGCGCCGCCATTAAGCGCGCCATCACAGGATGCAGACCCTGCTGCGCAAGTCGCTCTGACTCTCGCAGGGAATACGAGCGTAGAGTAAGGCGAGTCATGTGGTCAGGCGTGCGAGGGTAGGCTTAGCCCAAAATTTTCGTAATGAGGATTGCCGCAGTGTCCACTGCGACATGCGTGTACTGTCGGACAAAATCAAATTCAAAACATCCAGCGTTCCGTTTTCAAGTGCCGACCAAGTAGGAGCAAGGTGATCTTGATCTATCGTATTCATGGTGTGCAGCCAGCTCGACCAATCACCTGCCAGTGCCGGAGAAATTAATGCATCCAGTAGTTGAATGGCACGCTT
>JAULVH010000335.1:0-2371 GCA_032111105.1 Burkholderiaceae bacterium
TACGAATGATAATAATTCGCATTTACGTTGTCAACTAATTTTCGGATCAGGTCGGAATCTGAACTTTTTATTATGATTTTTTTGGTCACACATTGAATTTGTTGCAAATATTTTATATGAATTATTAGTCGAAAGCTGATCGAAGAAGTCTTAATAATTTCAAATAGGCATTATTTTTGGTTGGGGTCAGTGATTCAGCAGGTAAATCGGCGGCTGGGCTGCTGTTACACTTGGGCTCTGGTTTTGGGGGGTATTAATGAATTTGGACTCAGTTGGCCTGGTTATTATGTCGGCCCTGGCGGGTGCTTTGCTTACCTGGCTGGTGGCAAAAGGGCGTTACGGGCAGGAGTTAGCCACGCGCGGCGAGCGACTACGTTTGCTCGAACTAAGTCAGGACAGCTTGCGACTAGAGCTGGCACAGTCACAGCGCACTCATCAGCAGTTAAACGAGCAGCTCGCCAGCCTGGGCCGCGAGCTCGCCACGGCGACCACGCGATTAGAAGAAGAACGCAGGCAGACCGAAGAAAAATTAGTATTGCTGCGCGAAATGAGCGATACCAGTCGTAAAGCACTCACCGATGAGTTTCAAAATCTGGCCAACAGCATCCTTGAAGATAAAACCAAACGCTTTACTGAGCAAAACCTGGAAGGGCTAGGCCAGTTATTAACCCCTTTTCGTGAGCGGCTCACAGAGTTCAAGACGCGTGTAGAAGAAATGCATTACCAAGATGCGCAGCAACAGGCGTCATTAAAAACCGAACTGTCGCAGCTAAAAGAGCTCAATCGTCAAATGACAGAAGAAGCTCATAGCCTTGCCACTGCGCTCAAGGGTCAGTCCAAGATGCAAGGTAATTGGGGAGAGTTGGTACTTGAAAATGTATTGGCTCGTTCTGGTCTGCAAATCGATCGTGATTTTCGGCGTGAAGTAAGCTTCAATACCGAATCAGGTCGGCAGCGTCCCGATGTGATTGTCTATCTTCCGCAGCAAAAGCATTTGATTATTGATGCCAAAGTTTCGTTAAATGCTTATACGCGTTATGTGAATGCCGATGATGAAGGCGATCGTAAGCTGGCACTGCGAGAACACGTGCAGGCTATCGCCGACCGAATTTCAGAATTAGCCGATCGTCGCTATTTTGATCTGGGTGAGTTGAATTCACCCGATATGGTGTTCATGTTTATTCCTATTGAGTCTGCGTTTGTCGAGGCTATGCGCGCGGATGAACAGTTGTTTCAAAAAGCTTTGGAGCGCAACGTGTTAGTTGCGACACCCACGACCTTACTTACCAGCTTAAATATCGTGCGCCAGCTTTGGCGTTTCGAACATCAAAACGCACACAGTGCGGAGCTAGCCGACAGCGCATCGCAGTTGTATCAAAAACTACTCGGCTTTATTGGTTCCATGGATGATTTGGGCCGTAAGCTGGATTCGGCAAAAGCCAGCTTTACCACGGCGTATTCTCAGCTCTATAGCGGTCGCGGTAACCTGATTAAGCGCGCAAAAGATTTCGAACGTTTGGGTGTGGCTGTTCAGAAAGAACTACCGCAAGAGCTAGTCGACAAAGCCGAGCTGGAACTAGACTATCTTCCCACGATGGATGAGATCAGCAGCGACGATAACGACAGAGCTGCCTGATCGTTTCAGCGCTGCATCAACAAAGCACCATGCTGCCTTACCAGGGCTAGACGCTAGCAGGTATGTTGAGATAGCCGCGAAAGCGCACACGACCACCGCGTAACGGTGTGCCCGCTAATGCGTAGTCAGGAAAACGCTTCACAAAGCGTCCGATGGCGATTTGACCTTCCAACCGTGCCAGGCTCATGCCTACGCATGCATGCGTGCCGCTTGCGAATGCCAGATGACGATTCGGTGTGCGTGCGATATCGAAAACTTCTGGGTCAGTAAATTGAGTTGGATCGCGATTAGCCGCTCCGATACATAAGGTAATTCGCGTCTGCGCTGGCATGCTGATGCCACCGACATCAACAGTCTCAGTAGTTATGCGATTGCCGAGTTGATTAGAACTTTCAAAGCGCAACATCTCTTCTATGGCCGGTTTGATTAATTCAGGTTGATTAATCAAGCGTTCGCGTTGACTGGGGTAGTTCGACAGGCAGACTAAGCCATTGCCAATTAAGTTGGTTGTCGTTTCATGACCCGCATTGAGTAAAAAAATACAATTGTGAATCAGCTCTTTGGCACTGAGTTTTTCGCCATCGGCTTCGCCGAGTATGAGTCGGGTTAGCACATCGGTTTCTGGATTACCGGGTTGTGCGCGGCGGTGAGCAATCAACTCAGTCAGATAAGCTATAAATTCGGTGACGGCACGATTGCCGCGTTCCGCCACATCAGCGCTCAACACAGGTTCAA
>JAULVH010000335.1:2381-3853 GCA_032111105.1 Burkholderiaceae bacterium
TCGCGTTCATCATTGGGTACATCGAGCAAATTACCAATGACCTCTATGGGTATAGCCGATGCAAAATCTTCAATCAGATCAACCCCATGTTTTTCCCCCATGCGGTCTAGCAGGGTATCGACTAAGCGTATCAAGCTATCTTCCATGCCTGCGATGGCGCGCGGAGTGAGCGCACCTGAAATCAGCTTGCGTACACGCGTATGCAAAGGCGGATCAGAAAACACCAGACTCGTGGTGTGATGTTCATAAAGGGGCGAATCTCCGAATTTGGGTTTGAATTCTAATTTTTTATCGGAGCTAAAACTTTTAGGGTTTTTATAGATGGCGACTAAATCGTCGTAGCGAGTCAAAAAATAACTGCCATCAGCAAGTAGTTTGACGGGTGCATGCTCACGCAGTGCACGGTAAATGGGGAAGGGGTCGTCGTGAAATCCTGCAGGTAGATGCGATAGCTCGAAGGAGTGGGCTATGTCTTGAGTGTCTAAAGTACTCATGGAATTGGTCGGTTTGGATAATGCACCAAATTATAGGCTGCGCAGGCGTACCCTCATCGCTATATTAATGACAATGAAATTATCAATAAGTAAATTATCAATAAGAAAATTTCAGGCATAAAAAAAGACGACCTTTTGGTCGCCTTTTTCTAAAAACCCTTGTAGCAGCCACCCTTGCGGTGAGGCTGCTAACCATCCGAATTAACGGTTGGCGATGTACATTGTGATTTCGAAGCCGAAACGCAGATCTGTCGCTGCTGGTGTAGTCCAGTTCATAGTTATCTCCTAGAGGGTTTAATTTATTTAATTGCCAGACCAAGGGTTGGACTAGCGAAGTGGATAATGCCTGCAAGGCATAAACTAAGCATCTGCGAATCGCTGAATTGCATCTAATGATTTTCATGAACTGGCCAGGTTAAGGCAGCCAAAGACAGAATCAACAGTATTAGGCAAAATCCTGCTGCTATGATGCACTCCACCTAAGATTACCCCACCTTTTTGCGCATTGCTACGCGCTTAACTCTGATTTTTGTTGCATCGCACCGAAACATGACACTTCAATCCACTACCGAAGTTAGCCAATCTCAGCCAGCACACGCCGCCGCTGAGACCATGGTAATGAGCTTGAGGCTGAAGATCAATCTGGTGTTTTCGGCCCTGACATTTTTACTGTTTGCTATTTTAATTGTCGTAGAGGTAGTAGCTACTCGCAATAGCGTTAGCGAAGAGATGGAAGCATCTGGACGGATAGCTACTCAGTTGTTAACGCGTATCAGCAGTTTTTATGCGCGCAATGATTTGCCAGAACTAGTCAATTTTTTACGCGATACCGGTCGTGTGCGAGCTAACGACATACGTCTTTATGATCAGGGCGGTAGTCTGCTCTATCAATCGCCGCCATCGCTCTACAAAGCGGGCCGTAATGCACCTGAATGGTATGCAGCGCTGGTGGCACCCCCCGAAAATGAACGTGTGATT
>JAULVH010000336.1:0-7013 GCA_032111105.1 Burkholderiaceae bacterium
GAAGTAGCACCTGACTTGGGAGTGGAGCAGGTGGCAGTGATGATACTTGTGGCAGTGGGGCATCCTTAATTTTAAATTGATATTTCCTCTTGGTAAATGGTTTGTCTCACACTCTTTCTTAAAGTTTGGCAGCCCAAAGAAATTTGGACCTCGCCTACGGGTAAATTTGGCGATAACGAGCAAAGCCCTGCAGCCATTTCAGCAGGCCATGGTTACACTCGTAAAGAAGTCATGAACGCATGGACACCCTGGCTGGTCTTGTCGGTAGTGGTTTTGATGTGGGGTATCCCTGAATGGAAAAAAGTATTGGATAGTATTTCCATCATCAAAATCGAATGGTCGCATTTTCACATGTTGGTTCAAAAAATGCCGCCCGTTGCTGCTACTCCAAAAATTGAAGAAGCCATCTTCAAACTCAACTGGTTGTCTGCTACCGGTACGGGTATTTTCATATCCGCTGTTATTTCAGCATTTTTGATGGGTTACAAACTTCGCGAAATGCTGGTTGTGTATTGGGACACATTTAAATTACTGCGTTATTCATTGATGACCATTGCAGCCATGCTGGCATTGGGCTACGCAACGCGTTATTCAGGTGTTGACTCTGCACTCGGCCTGGCCTTTGCCAATACCGGCGTTTTCTATCCATTCTTTGGCACCCTGCTCGGCTGGTTAGGTGTGGCCTTAACCGGTTCAGATACAGCATCGAACGTGCTGTTTGGCGGATTGCAGCGCACCTCGGCGGAGCAGCTGGGTTTAAGCCCAGTACTCATGGCAGCGGCTAATTCTTCGGGTGGCGTCATGGGCAAAATGGTTGATGCGCAATCTATTGTGGTCGCATCAACAGCGACCAAATGGTATGGACATGAAGGTGAAATTTTGCGCTACGTTTTCTTCCACTCGATTGCACTTGCCGCACTGGTGGGCATCTTGGTAACACTGCAAGCGTATGTTCATCCGTTCACACTTTTGGTGAAATAAGACGCCAATTATTTTTATCCTTAAAGACCGCGCAACGCTGCAAAGCCTGTGCGGTTTTTTTTCGCTTATTCAAAAAATTTCTTTGCGTTTTTGATCTGCAGTCAAACACGCTATCGTTTTTTGAGACCCATCAAGTAAAGTCTCAATCCATTTGCAATCATTGGCCTCCAAGATAACCATAGCTTGTACGTGACGCAGAAGGATGCGTTGCAGTGGGTGATGTTCATCTTTTTACATATTCAGGAGCGACTATGAATGGCATTCAACAATGGGGCAGTTACGGTGGTCAGCAATTGGCACCACAAGGTCTGCTAGGCGGTATGTTAGGTGGGTCTCTGGGAGGTCTGGCTGGAAAAGAACTCGGTGGATTGTTTGGCAATGCGAACTGGGGTAGTCAACTTGGCCAAACTCTGGGTGGAATAGGTGGATCACTTCTTCCTTTTCAAATGGATCCCGCAACACAAGCACAAGCGTATGCACAGCAACAGCAACTCTCACCTCAGGGATTTTTCGGTAATCTCATAGGGCAAATCGGGCGACCACTAGGCAGCACAATTGGCGGTATTTTTGGTCAATCTGGCTTGGGCGGTCAAATAGGAAATGTCGCTGGACAGTTGGGTCGTCTGCTACCGTTTCAGGCAGATGCAATTCAACAGGCCAATGCAATTCAACAGGCTAATGCAATTCAACAGGCTAATGCAATTCAACAGGCTAATGCAATTCAACAGGCTAATGCAATTCAACAGGCCAACGCAATTCAGCAGGCTAATGCGATTCAGCAGCAACTACAGCAGCTTCAACAACTCCAGCAGCAGCAACAGTTAATGCCGCAGGGCGTGTATGGCAATTTTCTGGGTCAAATTGGACAACCTGTCGGTGCAGCCATAGGCGGTATTTATGGACAGCCCGCCCTCGGTGGAGCCATAGGAAACGTGGTGGCGCAAGTTGGTCGGCTGATGCCATTCCAGGCCGATGCATTACAACAAGCCTACGCACAACAGCAGCAAATGCAGCAACTCCAGCAGATGCAACAACTACAGCAATTGCAACAGCTACAGCAATTGCAGCAGTTGCAGCAGTTGGCTCAGCAAATTGCGCAACAACAGCAGCCTTATCAAGCCTACCAAGGTGGAATCCAACAGGGCTATGCAGGTTCGCAGCAGACTTTGCACTAACGGCGGCATCAACCCTAGCTTCCTGCCGCTTTATGCGGCAGGATTTCTAGACAGGACATCGTATGCAGACACTCGAAGAAAACTCCGGCTCTGGTCGCTATGTGATTAGTTGCGTTAACCCCGACAAACTTAATGAGTTCATCAGTAGCGGCTATCACGACCCTGCATTGCAGTTGATCGATACCGTTGGACCGATTGGCTTTCCTCATACCGCTGTGTACGAGATGGCCCATGCTAAAGCGGCGCAACTCAAACAACTATTTGGCACCGTCGGTGATTTAAAAATCGAGGCTGACCAGTCGTTGTCTATGTTTGAAAAACAGTAATTTCTTATCGGTCGATTAATGGGAAAGGACTACCATGGCCACCAAATCGGAGTCATCTGCAGCTGAATCACAAGGTAGTACAAGCACAACGTCGGACAGTAGCACAGCGAGTGGAGCCTCAACCGCCGCATCTGGCACCGCATCTGGCTCCGCAACGAGTGGTGCACAAGGCAGCAAGTCGCGCGAACTGAAACAACGCAAAGGCCAATTTCTGATTGCACCCCGGCGTAATCCACAAATGCAAATGATGGGGCTATCCCCTATGCAGTTTTCTGCTGTCGAGCAGGCGCTGCGAGAAAGCCCCGACATAGAAATTGTTGATCGCGTTGGCCCCAAGCATGCCGTCGGCACACTGGCTGCAGGCATGCCCGACACCACGGCGGTGCTAGTAGCACGCATGACAGACGATAAAGCGCGCACGCTCTCTATGCAGTCGCAGGGACAGTTAATCGTTGAACGAGATCAGCCATTGCAGCTACTCGACGTTAATTACCCGCAGGTGTCGCTGGTGAATTGCAATTTACCGACTACAGGTGCCGCATTCACTGCTGAATTTTTAGTGCTGGGTAATGGCAATCCCATTAAAGACGCTGAAGTGTATTTGTTTGGTGGGCTGCTACCCGCAACCGGCGTAACCGATGCCAAGGGCCGCGTTAAGCTCAGCCTCATCGGTGAAACAGCGCAGAGCCTGCGGCGTCTGTATGTTAAGCCGCGTATGGATTACTGGAGCTTTTGTCAGGAGCAACCCGACGTTAGTAACAGCGAAGTCAATGTGATTGGATTGCGCGCCCTTTCCGATTGGCCAGCTTTAGCTAATTTTCCGCAGCAACAGCAACTGACCTGGGGCCAAAAAGCAATGCGCCTGGATCAACTGCCTGCGCATTATCGCGGTCAGGGTATACGCATTGCGATTGTCGATTCCGGAACAGCGACCAGCCATCAGGATTTAGTAAAAATCACGCGTGGTTATGACATCATCAATAAAACGCAAGATACCAGCAGCTGGAGTGTTGACACCATTTCTCATGGATCTCATTGCGCAGGTGTCATCGCTGGTAAAGATTCCAGCTGGGGTATACGAGGGTTCGCTCCTGAAGCCGAAGTTCACACGTGCAAGCTGTTCCCCGGTGGTCAAATTAGCCAACTGATTGAAGCGCTTGAATACTGTATTGAAAAACAGATCGATGTAGTGAACCTAAGTCTGGGCGGCGCCGAACCTTCAGAAGCACTCGAGCAGCAAATCATTCGTGCCAAACAAGCCGGTGTGGCCTGTATAGTCGCTGCGGGTAATTCGTCTGGCGCCGTACAGTACCCGGCTTCCTCGCCCAATGTATTGGCAGTGGCTGCGATTGGCCGCATTAATGAATTCCCACCCGACAGCTACCATGCTCAAACACTTACGCCGCAAGTCGATGGCAACGGGTTTTATGCTGCACGCTTTAGTTGTTTTGGTCCTGAGGTCGCCGTGTGTGCGCCTGGTGTAGCAATCACTTCGTCAGTACCAGAAAATAACTTCGCTGCATGGGATGGCACCTCCATGGCTGCACCGCATGTCACAGGTTTGGCTGCTTTGGTGTTGGCACATCATCCAGAATTTCAAGGTTCTGTTGGGCAGCGTAGTGCAGAGCGGGTAGAACGACTTTTCCAATTCATCAAAATGTCATGCCGTCCGGTTGTGCCTGGCGATCAGCGACGTACAGGCTACGGCCTGCCTGATGTAGTACGCGCTGTGGGTCTTGCGCCTACCTACTCAACGCAGATGATGGGTGCTGGCATGAGCGCACCTATGATGCAAGCGTTGGCCAATGTCTATCGTGAACCGCCACGCTTAATGGCTCAGCCTATGAATTTGGGTATGGGCGGATTTGATCCTTATGGCCGGTTCCGGCCTTATGTATCTAATCCCATCACTATCCCTGGTGGATACACTTTCGGCTTGTGGTGACCTTGATAGGCTATAAGAAAACCGCTTTGTGAGGATAGACATGAAACACACGCAACGCGATCGTCTGACACACACCCAATCACTAGGAGAAGCCTACGACCCGAATCGGCTGCTAGATACTTTACGTGAGCGCATGCATCTGAAAAATGATGCAGCCTTATCAAGAGCTTTAGAAGTCGCTCCGCCTGTCATTAGCAAAATACGACATCGCACGTTGCCAGTAGGAGCTTCTTTACTGATACGCATGCACGAAGTGACTCAATTAAGTATTCGTGACCTGCGCGATTTGATGGGAGATCGTCGAGCGCGATACCGTGTATCAGATACACAGGGAAAACAAAAACGCAAAGAGATGAATGCCTGAACACAGGGGGGTGCAGTTAAATGCACTCCCCTGCCGCAGGTTTAAAAAACCACCAGGTCGCGCATGCTTTCGCCGGCATCTAGTTTGTCGAAACCGCGATTGATATCATCAAGCGCAAGTCGCTCGCCCAATAATTTATCGATAGGCAGTTTGCCTTTTAAGTACAGACCTATGTAACGCGGAATATCGCGCGCCGGTATACACGATCCTATATAGCTGCCTTTGAGTGTGCGTTCTTCCGCAACCAAGCTCACCTGCTGCAGCGGCCAGGTATGTTGTGGGTGAAACAAGCTAGCCGTAACCGTCGTGCCGCCGCGCCGGGTAATGCGATAAGACAGTTCCATCGCAGGTATGACACCGGCCATCTCAAACGCAAAATCAACACCGCCTTTAGTGTATTCCCTTACCTTGGCTGCTGCATCTGGATCACGAGCGTTAATAGTAAATGTCGCGCCTAAATCACGGGCCGCTAAAAGCTTGGCGTCATTCAAATCTATTGCTATGACTTCACGTGCACCAGAGGCTACTGCGCCTAACAAAGAACACATACCCACACCACCCAAGCCAACCACCGCAGCAGTTTGACCTGGCTGAACTTTCGCTGTGTTGACTACCGCGCCGACACCTGTCAGCACAGCGCAACCAAACAAGGCCGACTCCACCGGATCGATATCCTGATCAACCTTCACACAGGAGCGTTGTGACACCACCGCATGTTCTGCAAAAGCCGACACACCCACATGATGATTCACCGCCTGCTGACCCAAATGCAAACGACGCTCACCTGATAACAAGGTGCCTTTACCGTTAGCTTCAGCACCCGGTTCACACAATGCAGGACGGCCTTCCATACACGGCATGCAATTACCGCAGCTAGGCACAAACACCAAAACAACCCGATCGCCGGCTTTTAGGTTAACAACGCCATCACCCACTTTAACTACGGTGGCTGAGGCTTCATGACCCAAGGCCATAGGCACAGGTCGCGGGCGCACACCCGTAATAACGGAGAGATCAGAATGACACAGACCCGCAGCCGTCATTTTGACCAGCACTTCGCCCATACCCGGATCGTCGAGTTCTATCTCTTCAATTTTTAAAGGCTTACTTTGCGCAAAAGGCGCTTTCATATCCAGCGTATGCAGTACGGCAGCACGTGTTTTCATACAGATTCTCCGAAAATATCAAGGCGTCAGATAGTGCGGCCACCATCAACCGGGAATTCTATTCCGGTTAAAAATTCAGCGGCATCAGTTCCTAGAAATACCGCAGCAGCAGCCATATCGCGGGGTTCGCAAAAACGGCCTAGTGGAATGGTAGAGACAAATTTAGCGCGATTTTCTGGTGTGTCGGGCATACCCATAAAATCAGCCAGCAAACCCGTTGCACCCATCACCGGGCACAAGGCGTTGACGCGTATGCGATCAGGTGCTAATTCAACCGCCATCGATTTAGACAGCAAATTCACTGCGCCTTTAGAGCCGTTATACCAAGACAAACCCGGACGTGGACGTATACCTGCAGTAGAGCCCACATTGAGAATCACACCGCCCTTACCGCGCTCACGCATGGCGGGTATGACTGCATGCGCCATGTAATAAATCGATTTCACGTTCACTGCAAACATGCGATCAAATGTTTTTTCATCCACCTGCAACATGGGTTGATTTTTGTGCGTAGTGCCTGCGTTGTTAATCACGATATCCGGTACACCAAAGCTATCGATACAAATCTTAACCATCGCAGCGACTGAATCCATATTCGCCACATCCGTTGCAACGGCTTTAGCATTTGCGCCCAAGGCTGTAGCTACACGCTCACCAGCGGCTGCATTGAGGTCAGCAATAATGACTTTTGCGCCCTCGCGTATATAGGCTTCTGCCATACCTTCACCAAAGCCACTACCTGCGCCCGTAATGATGGCTACTTTTCCCTGAAGTTGTCCCATGTCGTCTCCGTTACTTCGCTGTTTTTAAATAATCAACCGTGATACTGCACGATAGTTTTGAGTGTGCTGAATTCTTCTAACGCGACAAAGCCTTTTTCGCGGCCATGTCCACTGCGCTTCATGCCACCAAAAGGCAATTCAACGCCACCACCGGCGCCATAGCAGTTAATGAATACTTGCCCCGATTGCATGCGCTTAGCCATGCGTTGCTGACGTCCGCCGTTTTCTGTCCAGATACCTGATACCAAACCGTATTCGGTTGCATTGGCTAAGC
>JAULVH010000337.1:0-6059 GCA_032111105.1 Burkholderiaceae bacterium
ATTCTGATATAAACACGTCGATGACGTGTCTTGTAAAGAAGCAAAGTCATTGATCGGAGTAAGGTTATTAATAATAAAATTCTTTACAAAAACTGTTTGCGATTCTCACTATTTTTGTTGTGAGACTTCAAATTCAATTTTGGTATGTATCAGTTTACGGAGACGATTAATTATGAGAATTTCAGTTTCATCAAAAATTGGAGCTTTAACACTGCTTGCTGCATCCTCTGTGATGTACGCAAATTCTGTCTTAGCGGTCACTGTTAAGGCTGATAATTTTCAGCAAGCAGAGTCACCATGGGATATGGCTTTCCTGAAAGACGGAACCATGTTTTACACAGAAAAATGCAAAGGCTTATCTGTACGATTGGCTTCGGGCGATGTAAAAAAACTGCTCGGTGTTGGTGGTTCAAGCGGTTATTCGCAAACCAAGGATGATCTCTTCTGCGACGGTCAAGCGGGTGTACAAGGTGTTGCCGTCGATCCTGACTTTGCCTCAAACCGTTACATCTATCTGTACTCCAGCTCACGCGGATCGAACCGAACCTATGAGGGTTACAACAACATCGTGATGCGTATGAAAGTGGACTCATCCCTTTCTAAAGTTTCAGATCTTGTTGAAATTATTAATGACCTTGGTTACAAGCCCAAAAAATCTAATCACCCGTTTGGCGGACCAGGCGCGCACAATGGTGGCCGTATCCGCTTTAGCCCAGGTGACGGATTCTTGTACGTCTCAATCGGTGATAACCACAATGGCGCTGGCCCACAAAGCCCTACCGAACTACGCGGCAAAATTCTACGTGTAGACCGTGATGGAAAAGCTGCACCCGGCAATAACCCACCAGCAGGCTTTGATAAACGTATCTTTACTTACGGCCATCGCAATGTTCAAGGTATTTCCTTCCGTCCAGGCACCAACGAGCCCTATGCCTCCGAAAATGGTCCATGGCACTCCGACGAAGTTACCAAGCTTGAAAATGGTGGCAACGGTGGTTGGGATCCACGCGATAAGGTAAATGGACGCCCTGAGTGCCCTGATGGCTACTGTGGCTACTCTCCTAACCAAATGGGAGCTTTACCGCCTAAGGAACGCGCTGCGTTCATGCCTATGACGGACCTGAAGGCATATCCAAATGCGATGAAACCGGCTTGGAACAACAACGGGTTGTCGCAGGGTATGTGTGGCAGCGTGTGGCTGCAAGGTAAGCAGTGGAAAGAGTGGGAAGGTCGTTTAGCAGTTGGCTACGCTGGAATTGGTATTCATGGAACACCAACAGGTAACCGCATCGACATTCTTGAAATCTCGAAAGATGGTAAGTCTGCTAAGAAGGAAGAGTTAATGTGGCCAACATTTGCTGGTCGTTTCCGTCACCTGTCGTTGGGTCCGGACGGTGCTCTTTATGTGGCTGATGAAGCCAGCGGCATGATCTACCGTGTGACACCAAACTAGAAGTTTGTCTTACTAAAATGCGCTACCTTTTGGTAGCGCATTTTTTTATCCAAAAAATCGATTAATTTAGACTAACCATAAATAGTTTAAGTATTCTGAAGTTAATGTGCGGCAGATTTAACTAACCTAGTTTTAAAATTATTGAAAAATAGAGGATTTCTAATGTCGAGATTTTTATCACTCTGTCTTTTGGCTAGTTTAAACTTTACAGCCAGTATTTCATATGCTGAAACAAGTGAGCTCCAATTATTACTACAAAAAAATAACTGCCTTGCTTGCCATCTCATAGATAAAAGAAAATATGGGCCGATGCTAAAAGAAGTGGCAGAAAAATATGCTGGTGAAAGTGGTGCAGTTGAGAAATTGGCGGCAAAAATTAAAGCAGGTGGAACAGGCGTTTGGGGTGAAGACGTTATGCCACCGCAAGCTAATGTTTCGGATGCTGATGCGAAGTTAATTGCGGAGTTGGTTCTTAATTTAAAATAAAATAGTTGAGACCTCAATCAAGGGCTAAATTTTATCTAGATTATGCTGATATTTTTGCGGAGAACGATAATCTTAAAAATGAGTTGGATACACAAAATAATTTTCGCGAGTTTGCTTTTTGTACCAACATTAGCATTTAGTTCAGATTGGATATTTCTTTCAGAAGATGATAAATCGCGCGTTTTCATCAGTGTAGATTCACTAGATAAAACTAGCCCGAGAGAGGTACGAGTGCAAGTTAAATCCATGTATACAAATCAGCGCGACATGATGGGATTGACGTATAACATTTCAGTAGATGAATATTTATTCGCATGCGAATCGAATCAAATTTTAGGCAAACAACAATTCTTATTTAATGATGATGATTTGGTTTGGACTTTTCCGAAAATCATTAAAACAGAGAAAATAAATATAAAAATTCCCGATGAGCCAATTAAAGTGGCTTGCAATTAATTTTTTTTCGGACAAAGATTGCCAATTTTTTTAGATAAAAATCTAAGCTGGTTGGAGAGACATTTTTACAGTTTTATCGACCTCAAATTGTTCAAGCAAATATTCGATTAATTTTTTAGTTATTTTTTTTGTGGGTTTATTGGTCGATACATGCGCAAAAACACTTAGGGACTGCAGCGCGTATCCTGGTAACACTGGAACTAATTGACGGGATTCTAAATAGATATTTGCTACTTCTTTTGGGACACAAGCAATTCCAACACCAGACAATGTGGCACTCAGCAATAAATCACAATCGTGGGCTATGAGGTGTGGGCGAAATGAATATTCGATAAGCCCTGCGCTTCCAGCAAAGAACCATGAGGGGCGCGTTGGCGCAGTACTCAAATATAGGCAGCGGTGCTCATTTAAATCATCTAATTTGTTTAAATTTTTGTGTTTAGCCAGGTACTCCGGAGATGCAACCAAGACTGGTTTGACGCTACCTAGAAGTTGAACTCCTTTGGATTTTATATTTTTGTAAGAAGTTGAAATAGCCAAATCAAAATTCAAATCATCTGATTTTTTGTGCTCTTCAAAATCTGATAATTTGATTTGCACATGAGAACAATTTTTCACAAAATCAGTCACAAAAGACGTTATGATTTTTCCGGTATAGTTTTTAGATAAACCAATTTCAATCATTCCTTCAAAGTCATGTTCTGCACCTAATATTTCTAATTCAATAGAATCAATGGTGTTGATTAAATTTTTACAATGATCCAGGTATAAAGTGCCAGCATGAGTTAATTCAATGTGGCGGGTTGTTCGTTCAAATAACTTGACACCGAGATGGGCCTCTAACTTGGCAATAGACCTAGTTGCCGCGGTACAGCTAATACCCATTTGAATGGCAGCTCCTTTGAAGCTATCCATCTCTGCAATCTTTACAAACAAGCCTATTGAAGATAACT
Source organism: Burkholderiaceae bacterium (assembly GCA_032111105.1). Taxonomy (GTDB): domain Bacteria; phylum Pseudomonadota; class Gammaproteobacteria; order Burkholderiales; family Burkholderiaceae_D; genus Pernthalerella. The sequence goes on from JAULVH010000337.1 coordinate 3,349, forward strand.
TATCCATATAATTTAATAGTCAGTTTTCAAAGGCTGGATTTTTAATCGCCGAAATCAAATTTCATTTAATTCTCAGCTATTGATCTATAGGTTTGAAAATAGATCTTTAATTGATTGGCTCACTTAAGCGATTTAAAGCGAGTTTAGCTGTTAACATTTTACTGTTCTTAAAAATAATTACTACAGTGAATTTCTCCTAACTGATTGTGAGTTTCTCCTGTTGATCATGGTGTTAACAGTTGCATATGATTCGTCTAACATTGATTTTAATCCGTGAAATTAATGCCTCTCTAGGCTCTTTTTTGGAATCCATCCAAAAATCTTCAGGCGATTACTTTTGTAATTGCTTTTTTTTTGTAATTTTAGATTAATCTTAATTGCGCCGTTTTTGAAAGACGTCGAAGCGTTTTTCAGTTTCTGTCGGATTCTAAGACTTATTGATTTCTAAGTATTTAATTATGCTCCTTGGTCAAGTTCCGATGATGGAAATTAGCAATCTCGAATTCACTAACTGAGCAAACACATGCGAAAAAAAACGCCGCTAATTTAGCGGCGTTTAATGTCAGCGAATTAGACTCAGCCTTTTTTGAAGAAGGCCATAATTTCTTTTGCATCTAGAGTCCCGTCTTTGTCGGTATCTAGCTCATCAAATTTTTTCGCGATTTCTTTGTGCTTAATTTCCTTCTTGTCGATGGTGCTGTCACCATCTTTGTCGGCCATTAGCACTTTATGAGCATTGATTTCGGCCTGGTCGATAGTGCCATCTTTGTCGGTGTCAATAATGTCGAAGTGTTTTGATAACATTTTAAATGCCTTAACTTCGCTTTTATCTAGCGTGCCATCACCATCTTTGTCAGCTTTTTTTACTTCGGTAGCCAAAACAGCAGTAGTGCAAAGCAGCATAGCGATAGTTAATATTTTCTTTTTCATAACTTATTCTCCAGTTTGAGGTCGGAATCGTTGATAACTACAACCTTAGAAATGTATCAAATTTTTTGTGCGTTTGCACAAACCCTCAAATCTGCCTAAGCTTTTTGTCCCTTTGGCAAGGTAAACCGCCAATACTTATCTTATTTCTCGCAATGCTGAATTCTTCATATAGGAAGCTTACTTAGGGGGATGCTAATTTATTGTGAATTTTATGGCGAGCCAGCGTAGCTGTGCGACGCGGGGCAAAGTAAATCAACGGGTTAGCTTGGTTCCTAACTCAAGAAACGTCTCGTTTTTTATTTAGTCAGTGCTTCCTTAGGTAGATGCGGTAATGCTTCGCTCCAAAGTTGCTTTACCGCATTTCGGAGTGATTCCACCGATGGGATAAGTTTGACGCGAGCTTTATCTGCGCCTTTTAAGCGCATTTGATGCTGTAATTTCCGGAAGTGGCGATAGGCTTCGGCGACAGTTTCGGATAGCGCTTTATCGATTAGTTTTAAATCGCCAAGTAATTTCAAAAGGGCGATGTTCCCTATGTCGGCGGTCAGTTCAGGGTAGTTCGGTGCGTGGCTCAGTATGAGATATTGAACGATAAATTCAATATCAATCATTCCTCCCGAATCATGTTTTAAGTCGAATAAGTCAGATTGATTCGGGTGGGCATCATGCATGCGCTGCCGCATAGAGAGTACTTCATGAGTCAATTTTTCTTTTTCGCGCGGCATGCGTAGCAGTGCGCTCCTAAGTAGTTCGAAGCGCGCTCCTATGGCGGGGTCGCCAGCGCAAAAGCGTGCGCGTGTAAGCGCTTGATGTTCCCAAACCCATGCGGACTGACGCTGATATTTTTCAAACGCAGTAAAAGAAGAAACCAATAAACCACTCGCCCCATCAGGACGCAATGCAATATCTATATCAAAAAGAATACCTGCCGGAGTATGGCTGGTCATCCAAGTAATGAAGCGTTGTGCGAATTTAGCGTAGACAGTGGGTGATTCCGGATGGTCGTCATCGTATAAAAAAATGATGTCCAAATCGGAGGCATAACCTAATTCTTTACCACCCAGCTTGCCGTAGGCGATAACGGCAAATTGCGGTTGTTCTCGGTGGCGATTAGGCAAGCTAGCCCACACAGTCTCCAGAGCTATTTCTATCAGCAAATCAGCCAGCACAGATAAATGATCTGCTAAACGCTCTATGGTTAATAATCCATCCAGATCTTTTGCTAATAAGCGAAATAATTGGGCATGATGCTGCTCACGCAATACATCCATTTGGCGCTCAGTATCGTCATGGAAGGCGGTGAGTTGTCGGCGGCATTCCAATGAAAATTCAGCCCAATCGGGCTCAGCCCTTAGACTTTCATCATCTAATAGTTCATCCATCAAAACGGGATGGCGAGCAAGGTATTTAGTTGCCCACTCGCTTGCTGCCATCATTCGTATAACGCGTTTTAAGGTATGTGGATATTCAGTCAACAGAGAAAGATAAGCGGAACGGCGTGCGATGGTTTCAAAAAAATCGAGTAGCCGTAATAACGTGGTGGAGCATGATTCACTTTGCGTCGCAATGAGAGGCAGTGAGGAGCGTATCAGGCTGTGTAATTGCGAGCGACGTTGTTCAGATAAAGATCGAATACGAGTTGAATTCCAGCTGTCGAGCAAATTTTTTGCGCATAGTGATGGTTCATCAAATCCTATGGATAGCAGGTAATTCGACAGTACGTCAGGATCAACTGCTTCAAACACGGGTGCAGCGACAGCCAGGTCGGTTGAGCTACCCGA
>JAULVH010000337.1:6069-11440 GCA_032111105.1 Burkholderiaceae bacterium
TTCTATAAAAATAATATCGAACTGTTCAGCAACGCGTTGTTGTCGTCGTTGAATTTCAATTTGCATGGCTTCAATATCGGTAAAGCCAGCCATCATTGCTATCGTTAGCTGATCATCCACTGACGAAGGCATTACATGTGTTTGTGCATCGTCCAGATATTGCAAACGATGTTCAAGATTACGCAAAAAATTATAATCTTCGAGTAATGCCTGTATGGTCGAAGAATTGAATAATCGGCGCTCTGAGAGTACGTGCAATGTCTTGCGCGTAGAGCGATCACGTAGCTCAGGATCACGACCACCACGTATCAATTGAAATACCTGAGCTAGAAATTCAATTTCACGTATACCGCCACGGCCGAGTTTGACGTTGGTAGTACGCTCGGGATGACGCGTTTCTTGCCGGATGACTTCGGCGCGTATCTGAGCGTGCATGCTGCGCAAAGCATCAATAGAGCCGAAATCCAAATAGCGGCGATACACAAAAGGCCTGACGATAGCGTCCAGACTAGCAATATCGGCTGCTTGCCCTGAAAGTGCACGAGCTTTGACCCAAGCGTAGCGTTCCCATTCTCGCCCTTGTATCATCAGGTATTCTTCTAGCATGTTTAGGCTAGCGGCCAGCGGGCCTGAATTACCGTTAGGTCGCAATGCCATGTCTACCCGAAAGCTAAATCCTTCTTCAGTGACCTCGCCGATATCCGCTATTAATTTTTTACCTAGCCTGACGAAAAATTCATGATTTGACAAAGGGTGTTGCCCAGCCTCTGTTGTTTGAGTCTCTCCATCTTCGGGATAAATAAAAATTAAATCGATATCGGATGAGACATTTAGCTCGGCCCCACCGAGTTTGCCCATACCGATGACCATCATGTGTTGTGTCAAGCCAGACTCTTCCCCCTTGGGAATGCCGTGTTTTGAGCACATTTGGTCGTAAAGGTTATTAAGGTGAGTGCGGATGGCAAACTCAGCAAAACCTGAGATGGCGCTCAAAACCTCGTCTAAGGAGGCTCTTCCGCTGAGATCACGGGTAATAATGGCGGCTATAAGCAAGTTGCGCAGCCGGCGCATCGCCGCTGGCAAAGACAGGTTTATTTGCTGCTGTTGGCTAAGTAACTGTTCAAAATCAAGCTGGTCAAGCGATAATTCAGCCAATTGCTCTAGCGCTGCGGCATTACTGGGTCTGGCGCCCAGCCAACGCTGCAAAAAACGTGACTTAGTCGCTGCGGATAAATGCGGTAATGGATTCATGTTGTCGTGTAATCGAGCCTGGGTACGCGCAGTCAGCAAACAGGCCGACACGCTCTATTTATTATGATACTAACGATACTAACGAAGTAAGGGAACTGGCCGACCGATGTCGAGCGATTCAAAATCTAAGCATCTTATTCCGCGCGCATTAGCTGTCGGATGGCGCGCACTGTTAGCCAGTTATGAATCTGCAAACCGACTCTCGCATCATGCGCTAGGTTGGTTACTAGTAGTGTTCGTCATATTTTATTTTGCTTTTTGCGCTGCGTTCCTTTCACTTCGCTATTTAATTCTTCCAAATATCGATCATTACAAGCCTGAGGTCGAGCGGCTCGCGTCTCACTTCATTAGCAGGCCAGTCACTATCAATGCACTTTACGCTGACTGGAGTGGTTTAAATCCCCGCCTGAAACTAGATAATGTAGTTATCTACAATCAGCAAGGTGAGCGCGCATTGATTTTGCCCGAAGTATCCGCGACCGTGTCCTGGTGGTCTGCTTTCACTGCGCAATTGCGGTTGGATCAACTGGAGATACTTCGACCTGATCTCGAAATCGAGCGCGACAAAGACGGCAGGGTGTTTGTGGGTGGCATGGCCATAGACATAGAAAAAGAGGATCACAGTACGGGACTTGAATGGTTACTCACACAGCACCAAATTGTTGTTCGTGATGGATGGGTGCGTTGGCAGGACCACTACAGGGATGCTCCTGACCTCGTATTGAATCGAGTAAGCTTCGAACTTCAAAATCAATGGCGCACGCATAAAGCAGCTCTGATTGCAACGCCTCCCGAAGAATTCGCTGCGCCTATCGATGTGCGGGTTGAATTCGTACATCCCGCGTTTACACATCGTGTTTCCGATATTAATCAATGGGTAGGTGAGCTATACGTTGATTGGCGCAAGACCAATCTTGATGCATGGAAGCCTTACGTCACATGGCCTTATAAATTAACAGGCGGTACTGGCGCTTTACGCTCATGGTTACGATTTGATCATCGCGTCATCATGAATGTCACGGCTGACCTTGATCTGCAAGATTTATCTGTGCAACTTGGTGAGGAGCTTGAGCCGCTAAAACTAGTTGAAGTTAGCGGCCGAGTTTCTGCAGGTGAGGTTGCCTCTGGATTAAAGCAAAGAATACTTTCCTTCGGTGCTCAGGGGCACGCCGTAACATTATCAAATTTTTCTTTGCGTACTGATCAAGGTAAAGTTCTCCCGTCAACGACGTCACATCATTTTTATACAGCATCACGCGATGGTCGTAATCAGCATCATGAATTAAAAATCACCGAGCTCGATTTAGAAGCCTTATCGCGCTTAGCCAGTCATTTGCCTTTATCGGTCCATGAGCGGCAAATGCTTGCAGATTTTGCGCCCCAAGGACAATTGCATGATTTTCTTGCCAGCTGGGATGGCGTTGTGCCTGGTACAGGTAACTATCGTTTGAGCGGAAAATTTTCTGGATTGGCGTTGCGTCAGCAATCAGCACGAGCGGCAGTTGCGAATCTTCCTGCGCGTAATGCCTTCCCCGGATTTGAAGGCTTGTCGGGTGAAATCGATGCAACACAAGACGGTGGTTAAGCTAAGCTCGCAGGTAGTAATGTCGTTTTTTTCGTCTCTGATTTTCTCAATAATCCCTTATTGCCCTTTGAAGAATTAACTCTCAATGCCAATTGGTCGCTACGTGAGCGCAATCGTTTGACGATGAAAATCGCCAACATGAATTTCACTCAATCGGGATTGAAGGGCTCACTGGAAGCTTCGCATACGCTCCCTTTGCCTCTCAATAAAGGCAAGATGGGAGAAATCGATATGCATCTGCGTGTACCGTCATTGGAATTAACCAGCGTCAGTGGCTTTTTGCCAGCGGGTATTCCTCACGCTACACGCGATTGGATTAGTCGTGCATTGATCGACGGTCAGGCGCATGATTTACAGCTTGCCATCAAGGGTGAATTGGATAAGTTTCCATTTCAACCCAAACGCACAGGTGAAAAAGCACCTGGTGTTTTCAAAATTAGTGCGCGCATACATGATGGCAAACTCAATCCAGCACCCTTGGAATTAGCTCAGGATAAAAGAACGCCTCTGTGGCCGCGTATCGATGATATTCAAGGCACATTGGCTCTGGATCAGACACGTATTCATGTGCATGCTGATACCGCTCGCATTGCAGGGGTACAGATCTCAGCAGTAGAAGCCGTGATTCCTGATTATTTGTCTACGCGCAGTGTGCTGGAAATAAGTGGTGTCGCAAACGGCGCACTGCAATCCATGCTTGGTTTCGTCAATAGTACGCCAGTGACATCGTGGATAGATGGCTTGCTTGATGAAGCCAAAACTACAGGTAACGCACGATTAGGTTTGCAATTGCAGTTACCACTGTCAGATGGTTTACAGCCTACCGTTCAGGGCAGCGTGAGATTTCAGGGAAATGAAGTTCAATTATGGCGTTCAATTCCTGTGATGCAAAATGCCAGCGGTGAATTAACGTTTTCTGATCATGGCTTTCAGATCAATGGACTGCAAGGCGGATTCCTGGGCGGGAATGTACTTATTAGTGGCGGCACGCAGAAAGATGGAACAGTACTGACACGCATGGATGGTTCAGTCAGCGTGGACGGTATTGCGCGTAGTTTAGCTACACCGGGTCTCCGGAAAATTACCAAAAAAATGTCTGGTAGTACGCGTTATACAGCCGCTTTAAGAATAAAAAATCAACGTCCGGAACTAACGATAGATTCATCACTAGTAGGCATAGCGCTGGATTTTCCTGCGCCACTGATCAAACCTATGGGAGAACCGCTGCCTTTGCGGTTTGGGTTGATGCCGCTGACTACGCTTGATCCTACGGTGCAGCAAGATGAAATCAAAATTAGTTTAGGTAAAAATATTGCAGCACGCTATGTCAGGCAGCGGATAAATTCACGAAATGCTCCCTGGAAGCTAGCTCGTGGAGGCATAGGCGTGAATTTGTCACCGCCACAGCCTGAAAGTGGTTTGGGTATAAATATTAATTTGCCCACACTCGATATTGATGCCTGGCGCTCTGCAGTTACGTTCTTGACGAGTGAACCATCGGGCAGCTCAGACAGTAGCCCGGGCGCTATGGATTACAACAGTTTCTTCTCGCCAGACATGATAGGCATAAGAAGCAATGAGTTGATATTGGCTGATAGGGTGCTGAGTAACGCAGTGTTAGGAGCCTCGCGTCAGCGAGATGGCTGGCAATTTAATATACATTCCGATCAGGCGAATGGACACGCCAGCTGGGATGATCCGTGGTTCGAGCGAGGTGCTGGTAAATTCACAGGGAATTTCACTTCATTGGTTATTCCACAGTCGGATGCCTCGGATGTAACCGAGCTGTTGAGTGGTAAGAAAACTTCGCGTGAACTCCCTGGCTTAGATATCGTTGCCGATAATTTCGAACTACGTGGAATGCGACTTGGCCGGCTAGAATTAAGCGCTACCAATGCCGGACTCGGTCCGGGCAGAGAGTGGCGTATCAGCAAGCTAGTAATGGTCAATCCCGATGCAACCTTGCGTGCTACGGGTAAATGGCAAGTATCGGCAACGGATAGTTTATCGACCATGATTTACGAAATGGAGATCAACGACGCAGGCCGCATGCTAGACCGCATAGGATTTGAAAAAACCCTGCGTGGTGGTAAAGGTCGTATAGAAGGCGAGATCAGCTGGAGGGGATCGCCGGCATCGTTTGATTTTCCTACACTCGCAGGCAACCTCAGTCTTAAGATTGCATCGGGGCAGTTTCTTAAAGCCGATCCGGGAGTGGCCAAACTATTGAATGTGATGAGCCTGCAATCGTTGCCACGACGACTGACATTAGATTTTCGTGATATTTTTTCCGATGGTTTTGCTTTCGATAGCATGGCTAGTACGGCGACGATTTCTAAAGGCGTATTAAAAACAGATACATTCAAGATGCGTGGAGTCAATGCGTTGGTGTTGATGGATGGTACGGTAGATCTCAATGAGGAAACGCAGAATTTGAATGTGGTCGTCATTCCTGAATTGAATGCCGGTGGAGCCTCTGTCGTGTACGGACTCGCTGTCAATCCTGTGATTGGATTGGGATCATTTTTAGCGCAG
>JAULVH010000337.1:11450-12324 GCA_032111105.1 Burkholderiaceae bacterium
CAAGCACTCACACAAGATTATCAAGTGACTGGGCCCTGGAAGGATCCAGTGGTTAAGAAATCCACTGCCAAGCGCAAGTTACCTACTGCAGAGGCAGACAAGCCAGCACAACCCTGAACTATGAGCACACAGAACACAATTAAAGTTGCTGCCATACAGATGGTGTCGACTCCTCATCCTGCAGAAAATATGCAGGTAGCAGCGCATGCTATTCGTGAAGCTGCTGCAATGGGTGCTTCCTTGATTTTGCTACCAGAGTACTGGGCCATACTCGGCCAACACGATACCGATAAGCTTGCGCATGCTGAACAACTAGGTGATGGCCCGTTGCAGAGTTTTATGGCATCGATAGCGCGCGAGTGTGCTGTGTGGTTGGTGGGCGGAACCATTCCACTGGTCTCGGGCGAAGAAGGCAAAGTTCGTAACACGCTGCTCGTGTATGGTCCGCAGGGGCAGCAGGCGTCGCAGTACGACAAAATTCATTTGTTTGGTTTTACTCGTGATCAGGAAAGCTACGATGAGTCGCGAACCATAGTCGCAGGGGATGATGTGGCCGTAGTTCAGGCAGATCAGCTCAGGGTGGGATTGTCCATCTGCTACGACCTGCGGTTTCCCGAGCTATACAGGGCTATGGGGCCATGCGATCTGTTGGTGGTGCCCGCCGCCTTTACCTACACGACAGGCCGTGCGCACTGGGAAATCCTGCTCAGAGCGCGCGCCATCGAAAATCAATGTTTTGTTTTGGCCGCTGCCCAGGGTGGCAAGCACGTGACGGGTCGTCGTACCTGGGGCCACAGCATGCTGGTCGATCCGTGGGGCGACATACTGATACAGAAACCCGAGGGCGCAGGGGTCGTGATGGGGGAGCTGGATC
>JAULVH010000338.1:0-4220 GCA_032111105.1 Burkholderiaceae bacterium
AGATACCGCTTCAGCGGCATCGACGATTCTGCCGCTAAAAATTAAATCGCGCGCTATATCGTCGCGTACCAAGCCGCGCAAAAGCACCATACCCGCCATGTCGGGTATGAGACCCCATTTGATTTCCATGACTGACATACGCGCATCCGGTGCTATCAAACGTATATCTGCACCCAAAGCTATTTGTATGCCGCCACCAAATGACACGCCATGTATTGCTGCAATCACAGGAACAGGAATATCGCGCCACACCATCGCTACGCGCTGAAACCGATTAGAGTCACCATGGGTGCGTTCCAATAAATTAGAGGCGACAGCCCTACCCTGATCTGACTGCATCTGTAACAAACTGTCGAGATCTATACCTGCACAAAAAGCGCGACCTTCACCACGCACGACGACTGCCCGGATCTGGCTATCATTAACTAACGATTCACCTACACGTATGATTTCATCTATCAGCTCAGGCGATAGCGCGTTCATTTTGTCGGGTCGATTCAAGACACATTCTGCTATGCCCTGCGGGTGATGAATTAGTTTTACCAGTTCTGTCATGTGCTTATCGTTTCAATTAAATAGCGTTTGCAGCGCGACATGCTGCAATCACTGATTCATCTATACCCCAATCATGCAAAATCTCATCGGTATGCTGACCAGCACTGGCGACTGATCCGGGAGTCGGCGCAGGTGTGCGCGAAAACCTCGGTGCAGGTGCGGGTTGAATCACATCATCGACACGAATAAATGTTTGTCTTGCCTGATTATGCGGATGGGTTGCCGCTTCGTCCCAATCAAGCACAGGCGCAAAGCAGGCATCCGTCCCTTCGAGTAAAGCACACCACTCATCACGTGATTTACTCATAAAAATAGCCGCTATCTTTACTTTTAGTGCTGGCCACTGAGTTTCGTCATTTTGCGCATCAAACGCAGGATCAGTAGCTCCAATTTTTTCTCGCAATAACGCATAAAATTTTGGCTCTATCGCGCCGACGCTGACGTACTTACCATCAGCACAGCGATAATTATCATAGTAATGTGCAGCACCATCGAGAAAATTCGCATGTCGCTCTGCTTTCCACGATCCACCTTCTTTAAAGCCGCGAAACATAGCTGTCAGTAGTGCTGTGCCATCGGTCATCGCCGCGTCTATCACTTGCCCCTGCCCCGATTGTTTAGCTTCGAGTAAGGCACACACAATACCAAAGGCGAGCATCATGCCGCCGCCACCAAAGTCTCCCACTAAATTAAGCGGAATCGGCGGTGGTGTTTCAGGATCGCTCCCCATGGCATGCAACGCTCCCGATAACGCCACATAATTTAAATCATGGCCTGCGGCGTGTGCCAGCGGCCCGTACTGGCCCCAACCTGTCATGCGCCCGTAAATCAAACGTGGGTTATGTTGTAAGCAGACTTCAGGCGACAAACCTAAACGCTCCATCACGCCCGGACGAAATCCCTCAATCAAGCCGTCAGCTTTTGCGATTAACGACAGCATGAGTTCGACTGCGCCTGCTTGTTTTAAATTGATAGCAAGCGAACGACGGCCTCGGGCCATGACATCAAACCGGGTATCCAACAAGTCGAGTGAGGGTGTGCCGTTTTTAGCGTGTATACGAATAACCTCAGCACCCATATCGGCCAACAACATGGCGCAAAAAGGGCCCGGACCTAATCCAACAAATTCTATCAATCGTAAACCCGCGAGCGGGCCACGACTGTTGTTGGTATCTTTTACTGCTACGCGATCATGCACACTCATACACGCTCATACAGTGTCACAACACAGGCACCACCCAAACCGAGATTGTGTTGCAAGGCCAGTCGTACGCCGTCTACCTGACGCCGCTCTGCTGTGCCGCGCAATTGATTAACCAACTCGGTGCATTGCGCTAATCCTGTTGCGCCCAGTGGATGACCTTTGGATAGTAATCCGCCAGAAGGATTGGTGACATAGCGACCGCCGTAGGTGTTGTCGCCATCTTCTATGAATTTTTCTGCGCCACCTTCAGGACACAATCCCAAACCTTCATAGGTGATCAATTCGTTATGTGCAAAACAATCATGTAATTCAATCACTCCTATATCCTTAGGGCTCACGCCTGCTTCTTCATAAACGCGAGTTGCCGCAGCATACGTCATATCGTAGCCCACTAGTTGACGCATATCGTTATGGTCACCTTTGAATGTGGAATAGGTATCGGTAGTCATGGCTTGCGCACGTATGCGTATGCTGTGATCGAGATTATGTTTTTTAGCAAACGCTTCTGAACACACTATCGCGGCAGCACCACCACAGGTCGGTGGGCAAGCCATCAAACGTGTCATCACACCTGGCCACAACACGGGAGAATTAAGTACATCCTCTTCTGATACGACTGTCTTAAATAATGCTAATGGATTATTCGCTGCATGACGCGACGCCTTAGCGCGTATCTTTGCAAACGTAGTCAGCTTGGTTCCGTACTGATTCATATGCGCAAGACCAGCACCACCAAAATAGCGCAACGCTAGCGGTATATCGTTGTTTTGAACCAGCTCGGCGCTGCGTTCATCAAAGTACTGAAAGGGGGAAGGCCTGTCGTCATACACATTGCCCAAGGCACCCGGCTTCATCTGCTCAAAACCAACGGCTAATGCGCACTCAACCGCACCAGAGGCCACGGCCTGACGCGCCAGCCACAACGCGGTCGATCCGGTGGAACAATTGTTGTTCACATTGATGACAGGCACACCCGTCATACCCACGTCATAGACGGCGCGCTGACCAGAGCACGAATCACCGTAGACATACCCCGCATAGACCTGCTGTATTTTGTCGTAAGCCAGACCTGCATCGGCTAGCGCGGCGCGAATCGCGCTCGCCCCCATCATGGGATAGGACTCACTGGCACCTGGTTTAGCAAAGGGAATCATGCCCACACCGACGACACATACACTCTGACTCATACCGACTATCCTTTTCAAATAGAAAACATTGAAGATGTTACTGTGTAACCATCAACGATACTGGATTATGAGATTAGTCTGGTTTGTGAATACAAAAGGCAAAGCACATGCGCTGGTAGTAGCGTGTAGCCAGGTGAAAAAGGAGAGAGTTTTTCTGAAAAACGCTCGCAGAGCGTAAGAGTGCACTACTTCAGGTTGAATAAGCGTATGCCGGTTTCGTCGAGTGCGCGCTGATCTTTTTTGGCTTCTATGGCAGCGTCATTTCGGGCTTCACGTTCGACCATGGCTTCCATTTTGGCTTGTTCTCGTCTGGCAGTAACCAACGCTGCCTGAGTGACATCCAAACCATGTTGTGCCGCGGTTAATTGCAGAACGACGCGGTGCCGTAATCCATTTAAATGGTCGATAAATCGGCGATACGCGATGTTGTCGCTAATGGAATGCGCTTCTTTTTGAGCAGCGCTATAACGTTCAAGATAATCTTGCTTGAGTTTTTCTATGTGAGCCAGGCTGGATTCAAGTTGGGTGACTTTCGCACGCGCAGTTTGCATAGCCGCCTGCGCTTCCTGCGTGGCGGTCTCTGCGCGTTGCTGCAATACTGTCCAGGTTCTGTTCATTATGTGGCGATAGTATCAGCTCCGGGTAGCCTGGTACTTCAGGCCACCATCAGCTCACCTATCATGCGACGGGTAGTCAGGGAATCCACACCTGCATGCATATCTTGTCTTAGAAAATCTTCTAGTCGACCTCGCATCAATATGGCGAGATCGATATCGGCATTGGATCCTGCTTCATAGGCACCGACTGAAATCAAATCCTGGTTTTGCTGGTAGAGCGACCACAATCGTCGCAAACGATTAGCTTGCTTGAGTTCGTCGGCACTCAATAAATTTTGCATCACCCGCGAAATCGAGCCATTCAAATCTATCGCAGGATAATGCGCCGCATCGGCTAAATCCCGTGACAGCATGACCTGACCATCTAACGAAGCTCGCGCTATATCCACGATAGGATCTTGTGCATCGTCACCTTCGGCCAGCACGGTATAGATGGCAGTAATAGAGCCATAACCATGTCGACCGACACCGGTTCGTTCTATCAAATTCGGTAGTAAGGCAAATACTGAAGGGGGATACCCTTTGGCTGTCGGTGGCTCACCAATGGCCAAACCTATCTCGCGCTGTGCATGCGCTACACGCGTTAGGCTATCCATCAGCATGAGTACATTTTTTCCCTGATCGCGAAAGTATTCCGCAATCACGTGCGTCAGATGT
>JAULVH010000339.1:0-3892 GCA_032111105.1 Burkholderiaceae bacterium
TACCAACGCCTGCTGTACGGGCTGTCGCGACACACCCAATTCTTGCGCGATTTGTTCTTGAATAATGCGCGCACCGGGTCGCAATTTTCCTTCGGCTATCTCAGAGAGTATCGCCTTGTGAACTTGCTCTACTAACTTGGGCTGTGTTTCAAGAATTTTCATTAACGTGTTCTCGCTTGATGTGTACAGATCTATGCACTGACCTAGCTGTCCCGATTATGCGAGGCCTGCCGCCAGTTTTTTTCTGCAGTATCCCAAGCTGACAAGGCCTGCAAATCAGGCACCCACGCCAGGCCAGATTTTGCATCTGACGACACAGCTTCAGGTGTAACCACCACATCAAGTAAAGCAGGCAAATTTGCCAATGCACGCGCTATCGCACCGGGTAAATCTTCGGGTTTTTCTACTCGTTCAGCGTGCATACCAAATGCTTTGGCCATGCCAGCATGATCAGCAAACTGCAGCCGTGTACCGACTACTTTGCCATGCGTTTCTTGCTGATCACGTACTTCTATGGCCCACGATCCATTATTGGCAACCACGATTAAGACCGGTGATTTATGCCGAACAGCTGTATCGATTTCCATCGCATTAAAACCAAAGGCGCCATCTCCAGTGGCAACAACCACGGTCTTATCCGGACAACTCAAACCCGCTGCAACGCCAAACGGCGTACCTATACCTATACAACCCAACGAACCGGGATCCATATAGGTAGAAGCGGGCAATCCTACGCGTGCAAAACTTAAAAAATCACCGCCATCTGCAATCACGATGGAATTTTCAGGCAGCGCTTTTCGCAGAGCCGCTAACACACGATTTGGATGCATTAATCCATCGTTACCAGCAGGGGCGTCTTGCATAGACTGGACTAATTTTTCAGATCGTTGCAAATGACTCGCACGCAAACCATCAGCCCACACACGATCGGTAGCGGGTTGTCTGTCACCCGCAGCAGCTAGTATTGCCTGCAAGGCTAATTTTGGTGTGCCAAGTATTTCGACTGTGCCGCGTCGGTTGTCGCGTAATTCAGCCGCGCAATCAGCAATGCGCAAAAACTTTGCCTCACCAAACACGGCAGGCGATCCATACGCAAGCTGAAAATCTAAACGTCGCCCTAAAGTTATCACCAAATCGGCCTGCCCCATTACCGTGCCGCGCATGGCTGCCACCACACTAGGATGTGAATCCGGCACCAGACCTTTACTCTCACCCGTATCCAGATAGACCGCACCCACACGTGACAAAAGCTCGCGCAATGGTGCAGCACTATCCTTTGCACCGCGACCAGAAATTACCAAAGGTCGCTTGGCTGACCACAGCAAATCGACCGCAGCTTGTACGGTAGCGTGATCGGGTAGCTGCTGTAATTTAGAACGTTTGATAAACCGCTCAGGTGATTGCAAAGCCAGACTGACCGTCGCTCGTAAGGTATCGACTGGAAAATCCAGATACACCGGCCCCGGCTCACCGCCCTCACCCAATGCACGTGATAGCGCTTCATCTAATTCTTGAACCACCAAATCAGGATGACGAACTGTGCGCGCATAACGTGTAATGGAACGCACGAGGTCGGTATGAACTATGTCTTGCAGAGCGCCGCGATTTTCTTGCGCTTGCGGCGGCAAACCTGAAAGCACCATGACAGGCGCGCGCGCTACATGGGCATTAGCAATACCCGTCATCGCATTCGTAACACCCGGGCCAGCCGTCACCAATGCCACGCCTATACCTCCACCTAACTCGGCTTCTGCATGCGCCATGTAAACCGCTGCACGTTCATCGCGCACATCGATGATGGTTATGCCTTCGGCGTCTAAGCGCATCCAGATCGGCATGATGTGCCCACCACATAAGCCGTACACACGCTTAACGCCCTGCGCTTTGAAATAACGCGCAATCACCGCTGCACTCGACTGATCATTTATTGTTGGTATCAATTGATCTCTCCATCTTCATGTCATTCAAGCCATCAGCTTTTTGGGCAATCCACCGAAGTCGGCCAGTTTCTAAGCCCTATGCGTCAAATACCGTGCTTTTAGGCAATAGTTGGTATACTAACATCGAACTCTGAATTCAGAGTTCAATATACCCAAGCTTATTTAAATGACTGCCAGCCTAGCCCGTTACGGAAAATGCCATGAGCCAGCCCTTAACCATTTCTGATGCGATTGCTACCCATGCTCGCCTTACTCCAGAAAAAATTGGCGCCCGCGACTCGCGTCGCAGCATCAGCTATGCAGAATGGCACCAGCGCGCAAGCCAACTTGCCAGTGGATTAAAAAATCTCGGTCTGAAACATGGCGATCGGGTCGGCATCATTGCCTACAACTGTCTGGAATGGATGGAAATGTATGTGGGATTAGCGCGCGCTGGGCTAGTCGCCGTCCCCTTAAATTTTCGGCTGAGTGCACCAGAAATTTTATATATTTTGCAAAACGCAAAAGTCAGCGCTGTAATTACAGGGCCTGAATTTTGCAGCACGCTCGATGAACTTCGTTATGAGCTACCCATCGCTGCTGATCGTTATCTGGTGATAGGCACTACACCCAATTCAACATGGCGCTCTTACGAAACTCTGTTATCGCACGCCAGCGCATCAGATGAGTTTGAACCGGTTAATCCCAACTCCACCTGCGCACTCATGTATACCTCGGGCACCACGGGCAGACCGAAAGGTGCACTACGAAGTCACTCTGCCAGCGCCATGATTGCCATGGCTACGGCTTTAGAAATGAGTTTTACACGCAATGACACGGCCTTGCTTGTTATGCCTTTGTGTCACGCGAACTCGCTTTACTTTGGAACGACGTTTATGCACTTAGGTGCAACCTGTGTGATTGACGATAGACGCAGTTTTGATCCAGAAGCGTTACTAACGACTTTAGCGCAAGAAAAAGTAACGTTTACCTCGCTGGTACCTACGCATTTCATTATGTTGCTGGCTTTACCCGATGACGTAAAAAATCGCTATGACGTAAGCTCAGTGGGCAAGCTCATGGTCTCATCGGCACCGGCACGCAAAGACACTAAGCTGGCCATACTTGAGTATTTTAAAAACGGGCAGTTATACGAACTGTATGGTTCCACTGAGGCGGGTTGGGTGACGCTGCTGCGTCCCGATGAGCAAATCGCCAAACTTGGTTCTGTGGGGCGCGAATGGACAGGCAGCGGTGCAATTCGTTTACTAGATGAACAGCGACGCGAAGTGCCTGATGGTGAAGTCGGCGAATTATTTTCGCGCACGCCGTATACCTTTGATGGCTACTGGGAAAACCCTGAAAAAACAGCCGAGGCGCTGGATGGCTCGTGGTGCTCAGTGGGTGACATGGCACGGCGCGATGCCGATGGCTATATTTGGTTAGTCGACCGCAAGAGCAACATGATCATTAGCGGTGGCGAAAATGTATACCCTTCCGAAGTTGAGGGCATACTCGGCAAACACGCCAAGGTCAGGGATGTTGCAGTCATTGGCCTGCCCCACGAAAAATGGGGCGAGTCGGTACATGCCGTGGTTGTGCTGCATGAAGGACAACACAGCACGCAAGAAGAGATGCGTAGTTGGTGTAAACAGCAGCTAGCCAGCTTTAAATGCCCCACCTCGGTCAGCTTTATTAACGACCACGATATGCCACGCACAGCCACCGGGAAAATTCTGCATAGACTCTTGCGTAAACAACTAACTGCCAACGCTTAGTCTGCCCTCACGGAAGTAGACACCAGCCCATCAAAGGGTTGGTATGATGCGGTTTTATTTCACTTTGCTCCATGATGAATAAACCCAGCGGCATAGTGAGTTTGAATTACCTCAATGGCGACCACTATGTGGGTGAAATGAGGAATGAGCGCTACAACGGCATAGGAACCTATAAATTCGCCACGGGCGCTGAAT
>JAULVH010000340.1:0-6623 GCA_032111105.1 Burkholderiaceae bacterium
GCTGGGTATAGAAGTAGATGTTCTAACTCCTAATGCGCTGCCAGATAACTTCCGGCATCGAGTTCTGGCAGAAGCTAAGCGCATATGAACCAAGATCAGCATCTGCTGGAAGACTATATAAAACACATCTTGGTAGCAATCGAGCGGATCCAATGATACTTCGCTGAATCAAATAAAATAACTTTCCTAGAAAATGAAATGCTCAAGATGTCGTAATCAGAAATTACGAGGTAATCGGGGAGATAACAAACACAAAAGCCCAGCAACATTGCTGGGCTTTTTATTTTACAGTTCAGGCTCCGGCCAGAATCTTACGAAACCGAATTTTTAGAAGCCGAATTTGCCGTTCTGGTTCTTCCACTCAGCCTTAGGAAGTATCGTTTCTATCGTGTCCCAGTGCTCAACGATTTTTCCCTTCTGAACGCGGAAAAGATCATAAAACGAAGTAGGTTGACCGGCGAATTCGCCCTCGCTAATCGTCAGCACAAAATTACCCTCACCAAAAATTTTGTGTACACGCGAGTACTTCATCGTGATCCCTTTTTCTGCCATGAATTTAAGCGCAGCGCCAAGTCCAGATAATCCATCCGCAATAGCGGGATTGTGCTGTATGTAGTTGTCGCCATCGAAGTAACCTGCAAGCTTGGCCATTCTTCCATGAACCAGAATATCATCGACAAAGTCTGCAACTATTTTTTTATTGGCAGCGGTTTTATCAGCATCCACTACCTCTGCAGTGCCGTCTGTCATCGTGCGTCCGCTTGGGTTGGACTGGTCAGGTTTTTGCTGGAGATTATCCCAGTGCTCAACGATCTTCCCATTTTCGAAACGAAACACATCGAATCCTATCTTGGGACCAAAAAAATTATATTCGCTGTGTGCGACAACGAATTCGCCATCTTGCAGCACTCTCACTGTGTTGACGCGACCACTACCCGGAGGGAGTTGCTGCAACACGGCGCCGAAGCCAGCTAGTCCATCACCCACGGCTAAATTATGCTGAATATATTTGCCTGAATTGATAAAGCCTACTGGCGCAGCATCACCCGTTTCTATGCTCTTCAATAGTTGGACAACCTGATCTTTGTTTGTCGTTTTCATATTTTTCTCCTTAGTATTCGAGCCTGCATCCGCATGGGCTTGTATCGCGAGCATGCCTATTCCAAACAACCTTGCGACTGTGTGCGCTTGTATTTTCATCCTTAGCTCCGCTAAATAATGTGAATGTCTTGGTTTTAATTCAGAGGTAATATTAAGAAAAACAACCCAGGAAACCTAGGTAATTAAGGGCAAATTAATGGTAAAAAAAGGACATTCTGATTCGGCAGGCGATTCCTTGAAGCGCAATTCACCCGGCTCACTAGAGCGCGTTATTTACACGCCGCCTGTGGCATATGCGCTGGATATTGAAATCATTTCAGTCGACGAACTAAGACAGCGCGTGATGGAACACCGGTTCCGACAAGCGCACCAGATTAATTTCTATCTGATGATGTTGGTGGACAATGGACGCTGCCAACCTGTCGTGGATTACACGCCACTCAAATGCAGGAAAAATTCGCTGATTCTGGTCCGTCCGAATCAGGCACTGAAGTTTGATCTGATCTCAACTTGGGAGGGTTGGATTGCGATTTTCCGACCGGAGTTTCTGGCAGCCTCTGCCAATGACTTGGGAGGTGATTTTTTCCTTGGTGAAGAAATGCAGGGTCTACCTACTTGCATCAGTCTGACCGAGAAGTCCAGACTAGTGGCCTCATCAACATTCAAACTCATGCGCGAAGATACACAAGACAGAAATGAGCAACAGCTAACTAACGCCATGCTCCGTTTTCAGCTGAAGTCGTTGATTCTTAGGCTGCTGATGTTAAGTAACACGATGAGAGGTACAGAAACGGCTGTAACGCAAACTACGCGCTTCAAGCGATTTCGAATACTGGTCGAAGAAAAATATGCAGCTCATCACAAGCTCTCCCACTATTCATCGCAGTTAGGCTGCACAGTGAAAAGTTTGAGTCGCGCGACTCTCACTGTTTCGGGTATGGGAGCTAAAGAGTATCTTGCCGCACGTATCAACCTTGAAGCCAAACGGTTGCTGACCCATACACAGGCACCGATTTCAGCAATTTCAGAGCAACTCGGGTTCGACGAACCTACGAATTTCATCAAGTTTTTCAAGCGTAATTGTGGCCTCACGCCGAACGAATTCAGAAAACAACACTATTCAATCTACAACCAATAAGTAAAATTTTCTGAAACCCGACGTCATGCACAGCTAATCACGTGGTTTATTCCACGGCCAACAACCTTAAAATTTTAAGGTTTTCACACCCGAGCCCGATCCCAGCAAGCACACCGACGCTGCTTTTTGTGCAAACAGACCTACGCTCACAACACCTGCTAGCGCATTGATTTTTTGCTCAAGAGCTAACGGATCCTGAATCTGCAATCCGCGCGCATCGAGTATCCAGCACCCATTGTCAGTAAGATAGGGCTTACCATCTTTCATACGAAGTTCAGGTGTCGCGCCCATCGCGCGTAACTGTCGCTCTATGGATTTTTCTGCCATAGGAATAATTTCTACCGGCAGCGGAAATTTACCCATCACGTCAACTAACTTGGACTCATCAGCGATACAAATAAATTGATCAGCCACAGCGGCCACAATTTTTTCTCGCGTTAACGCACCCCCACCGCCTTTGATCATTTGTCCTTGATGATTAATTTCGTCAGCACCGTCAACATACACAGACAGGTGAGTCACATCATTTAAATCAAACACAGTAATGCCATGGGATCGGAGTCGAGCAGCGGTGGCTTCGGAAGACGCGACTGCACCTTGTATACGATCACGAACCTTACCTAGTTCATCAATAAAAAAATTGGCTGTCGAACCTGTACCAACACCAATAATTTCTCCTTGGACCACGTATTCCAGTGCGGCGCGTGCAACGGCTTGCTTCAGTTCATCTTGAGTCATCAGTACCACCCTAATGCAATAAGGCTGCATTTTAACGGATGGCGATCCATCAGCACTTTGAAATGCCCGCAGGCGTAATTTATACGGGTGCCGCATTGGTGGCCAGGTACTGAGCCAGCGCTACTTTGTCATGCAGATTTAATTTGCGGTACAGATGGGCTAATTGATTGCGTACCGTGTGGTGAGACACGCCTAGTTCACGTGCAATCTGTTTATGGCTCATCCCCGCAGCAAATCGTCTTGCAACAACGAACTCTCTTGGACTGAGTATTTCCATCGCCCCGACGGGTCGTACACGACACGTTAGTTGGCCATTCTGCCGATACAGATTGACTTCAATCTGCGTGCCGCGAAAGGTTTTACCCGCCACCAAAATCTCCATGACATGCGCAGGAATCCGATCAGGCGCACTTTCTGGCCACTCTCGTTCGAACAAATCAAACAACCGCTGATCCCCTAGTTCGACCTGGCCTTCTTGCGTAACCAAGCCCGAGGCTACGGATTGCGATTTATCACGGCCTTGCTGCCGGTCGTACACTCGACTACGGTTAATCGCTAATGCACGCGAAAGATGTATCCACAAACCGTGCAGACACGCCGCATCGGCATCAGCGAAACGCAGATCGTGCTTTCGGTAGAGCACTATCCAGCGCGCGGGCCTGACTCGCTTGGGATCATCCCCATGCACCATCAGATGATACAAACCCAGCTCTTCAGACAGATTGCGCGTACCGGTGAGCTCTTTCGTACGCGTCTTTTTACCATCACGGTTTTTGCGGTATAGCTCGCTGATGCCACCTCGGGCAGGTGAAAATGGAGCCTCACGAAATCCACGCGCCACGGGGTCATTTGCAAATCGTGACTCCGCATCCTTAGATGAACCCGATGCTGCGCTCAATGCCTCGGGTACGGTGGTCGCCGGGGGCACCATGGAGGATTCCAACAGCGACACGGTAGTTCTTTGTGAGCCTTCACCGGTACCGAATATGGCGCCATCAAAACGTATCCACATTTGCAGCAGGTTAATTGCCTGCGTTAAGAATTGATCGGGGGCTGCATATTCGGCTAATGCATACATGTCTCTGACGGTGCTTGAAAATGCTTGCATGATGATCTCCCCATGCTCTTGTATCGTTCAAAGAAAACCCAGCGCAACATAAATTACCTTTTAAACAACACTTAGTTTAGTAAATTAACAACTAAAAAGCTTCAATTTTCGAACAAAGTGTTGTTAATCGAACAATTCGGGTGAATGGGCGGGGGGAATAGCTATTTCTTTGAGTTAATTCGGCCTGCTTTGCGCGGCCACAAGACGCCAAAAGGCTGCCGCGGCTTCAATAGTCAGACTTCAGGTTGCGATAATCACGAAGTGGCAACAAGAATTGTCGGAAATTTGCAAAAGTTCAAGTTCCTACAGGTAACATTGCGGTTTTGATGCTTGCGGCTTAACTACTGCACCAGCCACCTTTTTAATGTCCGACTCCAATTCCCACAAAACGGCCGCTCTGACGGCGCTTGCCAGTCATGCGCAACAGGCGCGCCTATGGCAGCTACCGTCCCTGTTCGCTCAGGATGCCCAACGCTACGCCCGTTTTTCCCTGGAGGCGGCTGGCCTGTTTCTGGACTATTCAAAAAATCATATCGATACGACGACGCTGTCGTTACTGATGGAATTGGCGCGCTCCAGTGAACTGGAACAACGGCGTAATGCCATGTTCGAAGGTAAGCCAGTCAACACAACAGAACAACGACCTGCGCTGCATACGCTGTTGCGTGCACCTGGCGACCAACGCTTTGAACTGCATGGTGAGGTGCTCAGCACGCACATACAGCAGGTCTTGGATCGCATGGAAGATTTGTCTGAACGCGTGCGCAGCGGGAAGTGGTTGGGCTTTACAGGAAAAGTCATCACCGATGTCGTCAATATTGGCATAGGCGGATCTGATCTTGGCCCGGCGATGGCATGTGCTGCACTACGGCCGTATATGCAACCGGGTTTAAAAGCGCATTTTCTCTCTAACGTCGATGGTCATGCCATTGATGCGGTGTTGGCTGATTTATCTCCCGAAACAACGTTGTTTGTAGTGGCATCGAAAAGCTTCACCACTCAAGAAACGCTGATGAACGCGCGTGTTGCGCGCGAATGGTTTCTCAGTAAAGGCAAGACCGACGATCTCGCAAAACATTTTGTTGCGGTATCAACGAATGCACACGCCGTGGCTGAATTTGGTATTGATACCGAAAACATGTTGCCCTTCTGGGATTGGGTAGGTGGTCGTTACTCGGTCTGGTCAGCCATTGGTCTATCAGTCGCTATTGCCGTCGGCATGAAAAATTTTCGTGCCTTCTTATCCGGCGCGCACACGATGGACACGCATTTTCGGGAATCTCCGTTAGAGCAAAATATGCCCGTGCTGCTGGGTGTGCTTGGCTGGTGGTACAGACAGCATTTCGGAAGCGCTTCGCATCTGATCGCTCCCTACCACGAAGATTTACGTTTGTTTCCAGTCCACTTGCAACAAGTCGATATGGAAAGTAACGGTAAGCGAGTTACCACAAGCGGAGCACTCGTCCCGTCGCCGACGGCGCCGGTCATTTGGGGCAGCACAGGTACCAATGGTCAACACGCGTATTTTCAAATGCTGCACCAAGGTACGGATTTAGTGCCCGTAGATTTCATTGCTGCCGTCACTCCTGCGCACGACCGTGCAAATCAACACCATACCCTGCTGGCCAATTGCTTTGCGCAAGCAGAGGCGCTGATGGTGGGCCATCAAACAGATGAACGACCCGGGCACGAGGGGGAAGCTCTGCCACCCTATCGAGTGTTACCAGGCAATCATCCCAGCAACATGCTGCTGATGGACCAACTCACACCCACAACGTTAGGTTCATTACTGGCGTTGTACGAGCACAAAACTTTTGTGCAGGGAGTGCTGTGGGACATTAATAGTTTTGATCAGTGGGGTGTGGAGCGCGGTAAAACACTGGCCGCACGCATACTGCCCGAACTCGAAGGTAAAGCATCACCTCATAGTCATGACGGATCAACTGCTGGTTTGATCGCTCGAATTTTACAAAAGAAACACTGAAATGAATCAACTCGACCAATTAAAACAGTACACAACGGTGGTGGCCGATACTGGTGATTTTCAATCGATACAAGCCTATGCGCCGCGTGATGCCACCACTAATCCATCGCTGATACTCAAGGCCGTACAAAAACCTGAATATCGATATTTGCTCACAGATGTCTTGCGCGACCATCATGGCCAATCCGCCACTGACATCGTTGATCATTTACTTGTCGAATTCGGCAAAAAAATACTCGCTATCATTCCTGGCAGAGTATCCACTGAGACCGACGCTCGCCTCTCGTTTGACACACTAGCCACCATCAAAAAAGCGCGGCAATTAATTACTCTCTACGATGTTGCCGGCGTGTCACGCGAACGTGTACTGATCAAAATTGCGTCTACGTGGGAAGGTATACAGGCAGCCAAAGTTTTAGAGAAAGAAGGCATACATTGCAACATGACGCTGCTGTTTTGCCTACCGCAAGCTATTGCTGCAGCTGAAGCTGGCGCGCAATTAATTTCGCCATTTGTTGGTCGTATTTATGATTGGTATAAAAAATCTACCGGAG